>MQUF01000004.1 GCA_001914235.1 Desulfobulbaceae bacterium DB1 | reverse complement strand
CCGAACTGTCTCACGACGTTCTGAACCCAGCTCGCGTGCCACTTTAATCGGCGAACGCCCGACCCTTGGGACCTTCTCCAGCCCCAGGATGTGATGAGCCGACATCGAGGTGCCAAACCGCCCCGTCGATGTGAACTCTTGGGGGCGATAAGCCTGTTATCCCCGGCGTACCTTTTATCCGTTGAGCGACGGCCCTTCCATTCAGAACCGCCGGATCACTAAGACCTACTTTCGTACCTGCTCGAAATGTCTCTCTCGCAGTCAAGCTCCCTTATGCCTTTACACTCTACGGCTGGTTTCCAATCAGCCTGAGGGAACCTTCGCGCGCCTCCGTTACTCTTTGGGAGGCGACCGCCCCAGTCAAACTACCCACCAGACACTGTCTTTCGCCCAGTTCATGGGTCGAAGTTAGAACCCTAAAATAGCAAGGGTGGTATTTCAAGGGCGACTCCACCGGAACTGGCGTCCCGGCTTCAAAGTCTCCCACCTATCCTACACATACTAGTTCAAAATCCAATGTCAAGCTATAGTAAAGGTGCCGGGGTCTTTCCGTCTTTTCGCGGGTAGACGGCATCTTCACCGCCAATACAATTTCGCTGAGTCCCTGGTTGAGACAGTGCGGAAGTCGTTACGCCATTCGTGCAGGTCGGAACTTACCCGACAAGGAATTTCGCTACCTTAGGACCGTTATAGTTACGGCCGCCGTTTACCGGGGCTTCGGTTCATTGCTTTGCCTTGCGACTAACAAGTCCCCTTAACCTTCCGGCACCGGGCAGGCGTCAGACCCTATACTGCGTCTTTCGACTTCGCAGAGTCCTGTGTTTTTAGTAAACAGTCGCTCCCCCCGTTTCTCTGCAACCACCTTCTGCTCCACGAGCAAGTCGCTTCACATTATGATGGCACACCTTCTTCCGAAGTTACGGTGTTAATTTGCCGAGTTCCTTAACCAGAGTTCTCTCAAGCGCCTTGGGATACTCTCCCTACCTACCTGTGTCGGTTTACGGTACGATTAATCTGATAACTCACTACGAGGATTTTCCTGGCAGCCTGGGATCAACCACTTTGCGGTCCCTACTGGGACCTTCGTCATCACGCCTCAGTGTTGTACAGGGATCCGGATTTGCCTGGATCCCCCACCTACACGCTTAAACCGGGACGTCCAACACCCGGATGGCCTACCCTTCTGCGTCCCCCCTTCGCTCAAACATTATCACACTAGTACAGGAATATTAACCTGTTTCCCATCGACTACGCCTCTCGGCCTCGCCTTAGGGGTCGACTAACCCTGAGCAGATTAACTTGACTTCAGGAAACCTTAGGTTTTCGGCGTGCGGGTTTCTCACCCGCATTTTCGCTACTCGTGTCAACATAAGCTCTTGTAGAACCTCCAGCACTTCTTTCGATATACCTTCTACGGCGCTACAATGTTCTCCTACCATCGAATAAATTCGATCCGAAGCTTCGGTAACATGCTTGAGCCCCGTTAAATTTTAGGCGCAGACCCACTCGACCAGTGAGCTATTACGCTATCTTTAAAGGGTTGCTGCTTCTAAGCCAACCTCCTGGTTGTCTGGGCAGTTCCACATCCTTTACCACTTAGCATGTATTTTGGGACCTTAGCTGTCGGTCTGGGCTGTTTCCCTTTCGACCACGGAACTTATCTCCCGTAGTCTGACTCCCGCATTTGAGCTTGACGGCATTCGGAGTTTGATTGGGGTTGGTAAGTCGGTAAGACCCCCTAGTCCAGTCAGTGCTCTACCTCCGTCAGTCATCGTGCGAGGCTATACCTAAATATATTTCGGAGAAAACCAGCTATCACCGAGTTTGATTAGCCTTTCACTCCTATCCACAGCTCATCAGAGCAGTTTTCAACCTACACCTGTTCGGGCCTCCACGAAGTGTTACCTTCGCTTCACCCTGGCCATGGATAGATCACCCGGTTTCGGGTCTACCCCATGCAACTATTCGCCCTGTTAAGACTCGCTTTCGCTACGGCTACACCTCTCGGCTTAACCTCGCTGCATAGGGTAACTCGTTGACTCATTATGCAAAAGGCACGCAGTCACACGGTCTTACGACATCGTGCTCCTACCGCTTGTAAGCAGACGGTTTCAGGTACTATTTCACTCGGGTCCCCCCGTACTTTTCACCTTTCCCTCACGGTACTGGTTCACTATCGGTCACTGATGAGTATTTAGCCTTGGAAGATGGTCCTCCCGGATTCCCACTAGGTTTCACGTGCCTCGTGGTACTCGGGGACACCCTAGGGTGATTTGAAATTTCGTATACCGGACTCTCACCGTCTATGGTCGGCCTTTCCATGCCGTTCTACTATCTCTCCTCAATCCCATGTCGGGGCCCCACAACCCCATGACACAAGTGCCATGGTTTGGGCTTTTCCGCGTTCGCTCGCCACTACTAACGGAATCTCAATTGATTTCTTCTCCTACAGGTACTTAGATGTTTCAGTTCCCTGCGTTCGCCTCATGAAGCTATGTATTCACTTCATAATACCTGAGCATAACCCCAGGTGGGTTTCCCCATTCGGATACCTCCGGATCAAAGCCTGTTAGCGGCTCCCCGAAGCTTTTCGCAGCTTTCCGCGTCCTTCATCGCCTATCAGTGCCAAGGCATCCACCGTCTGCCCTTAGTAGCTTGACCATAAATCCTAAACTATGATCAATTCTCTTAAAAACTCAGCTACTCTACAACTAATAATTAAAAAACCTATTCAATTGTCAAAGAACTAAACTACGACTATCAATTCATAATTGATAATTGCAAATTGATAATGATTCGGCTCTTTATCAATTTGCAATTATCAATTGCTTTATTTGGTGGAGGTGAACGGGATCGAACCGATGACCTCCTGCGTGCAAGGCAGGCGCTCTCCCAGCTGAGCTACACCCCCGATTAACGGGCCAACGTGCAAGCGTTTCAGCGTTCCAACGTTTAAACGTTGCTGCGTTTGAACGTTTGAGCGTTACCTGGTGGGCCTAACTGGACTTGAACCAGTGACCTCACGCTTATCAGGCGTGCGCTCTAACCGAAACTGAGCTATAGGCCCGTTCTCACAGACAGAAACCTCGCGGCTCCCCGCCTATATCAACTCCACTCCAAAGACCAAAAAACCGATCTCTCAAAACTGAATAGCAATTCTATATGGGCGTTGACCAAGCTCCTGATTTTACTCAGAGCTTCTTCCTTTAAAAGGAGGTGATCCAGCCCCAGGTTCCCCTAGGGCTACCTTGTTACGACTTCACCCCAATTACCAGCCATACCTTGGCAGCCTGCCCCCCGAAGGTTAGCTCAACCGCTTCTGGTACAACCGACTCTCGTGGTGTGACGGGCGGTGTGTACAAGGCCCGGGAACGTATTCACCGTGGCATGCTGATCCACGATTACTAGCGATTCCAACTTCACGCAGTCGAGTTGCAGACTGCGATCCGGACTGAGACAGGTTTTACGGGATTAGCTGACTTTCGCAAGCTCGCCGCCCTTTGTACCTGCCATTGTAGTACGTGTGTAGCCCTGGTCATAAAGGCCATGAGGACTTGACGTCATCCCCACCTTCCTCCGGTTTGACACCGGCAGTCCCTCTAGAGTGCCCAACTTAATGCTGGCAACTAAAGGCGAGGGTTGCGCTCGTTGCGGGACTTAACCCAACATCTCACGACACGAGCTGACGACAGCCATGCAGCACCTGTCTCCAAGCTCCTTCGGTTGAAGGCACTCTCCTGTTTCCAGAAGATTCTCGGGATGTCAAGACCAGGTAAGGTTCTTCGCGTTGCGTCGAATTAAACCACATGCTCCACCGCTTGTGCGGGCCCCCGTCAATTCCTTTGAGTTTTAATCTTGCGACCGTACTCCCCAGGCGGTACACTTAATGCGTTTGCTGCGACACTGGAGGGGTCAACACCCCCAACATCTAGTGTACATCGTTTACAGCTGTGGACTACCAGGGTATCTAATCCTGTTTGCTCCCCACGCTTTCGCGCATCAGCGTCAGTATTCGTCCAGAAAGTCGCCTTCGCCACCGGTATTCCTCCCGATATCTACGAATTTCACCTCTACACCGGGAATTCTACTTTCCCCTCCGATACTCAAGCGCTGCAGTATCAGATGCACTTCCACGGTTGAGCCGTGGACTTTCACATCTGACTTACAGCGCCGCCTACGCGCCCTTTACGCCCAGTAATTCCGAACAACGCTTGCACCCTCCGTATTACCGCGGCTGCTGGCACGGAGTTAGCCGGTGCTTCCTTTAGCGGTACCGTCAAATTGACGCACTATTCATACGTCAACGTTTCTTCCCACTTGACAGGGCTTTACGACCCGAAAGCCTTCATCACCCACGCGGCGTTGCTGCGTCAGGGTTGCCCCCATTGCGCAAAATTCCTCACTGCTGCCTCCCGTAGGAGTCTGGTCCGTGTTCCAGTTCCAGTGTGGCGGATCATCCTCTCAGACCCGCTAACCATCGTAGCCTAGGTGGGCTCTTACCCCGCCTACTAGCTAATGGTACGCAGACTCATCCTCACGCGACAGCCCGAAAGCTATCTTTCTTCTCCCTGCCTTGCGACAAAAAGAACTCATCCGGTATTAGCTGCGCTTTCGCACAGTTATTCCAGACATAAGGGTAGATTATCTACGCGTTACTCACCCGTGCGCCACTCTACTCGGAGTCCCGAAGGACTCCTTTCTCGTTCGACTTGCATGTGTTAAGCACGCCGCCAGCGTTCGTTCTGAGCCAGGATCAAACTCTCCAGTTTGATATCCTAGAGTCAGACTTACATCCGACTTTTGTTCTACTCAAATAATTAAACGTTGCTGTCTCTCTCAAGACAGCGAGGCCCATATAGTTTGCTATTCAGTTTTCAAAGATCGGCAAGGACTTACACCCTTTTAAACAGCCCCCTTTTTCGTGAGGCGATCCGCACATACTACCCAGATCACCGGAGACTGTCAACATCTTTTTTACTTCTTTTTTTCCCGACCCGCATCCGCTTGCGCTTGCCGGCCGCCGAAAGACCGACAAACTACTTGATGCCCCTCCCCTTGTCAATATTCTTTTTTCAGGGCAAACTGATAATTTGTGCAACATACTGATATCACTGACATAAAATATCATCTCTCCATCCCAACTACATCACCCGACCCCTTCCGTGTGTCTCATTCGTGTATCATTATATAGCATACGACAGATCGCAAAAAAACCGTTTCCCTTTTTTCAATATTAAATTTCACATATCCTGACCCTTCCATGTCAATTTCAATCCACTTGAGGTCATTTTTTTACGCTTTTTTATTGACTGGGCAACAAATACCAGTTTTAATGTCATGATTTTTTCTTAATTTTTGCCACGCAAAAGGGGACTTCTTTTTCTTGAGTTACGCGATTTATAAATTATTAAGCTCTCTTGTCTTTAATCTAGGATTCCCCTTTTTTTATATATTCAGCGCTCTCACGGGACATCACAAAGAAAGCCTCAACGAACGACGAGGTATTTACGGGAGCATGATCACCGCAAACGATCGCTTCCCGAGATTCTGGATACATGCCGCCTCAGTCGGGGAAGTGCGTGCGGCACAGGCGTTGCTGCCGGAGTTGCAAAAATGTTTTCCAAAAGCTCTTTTTATTCTGTCGACAATGACACGACATGGTCATCAGGTTGCGAAATCACAGTTGCCACCCTCTGTTACCTGTATTTACGCGCCGCTTGATGTTTGTCCGCTGGTAAGGAGAGCGCTAACGATATTACGCCCCACTTGCTATATCAGTCTTGAAACGGAATTGTGGCCCAATTTTCTCACCGAGGCACATCGCTTGGGGATTGAACTGTACCTGCTTAACGGCCGCCTTTCCGACCGGTCCTTACAGAGATACAAAAAAATCCCCGGGTTGATTTTACCCCTGATCAATGCTTTTTCAGCCATTGCCACCATAAGTGAACTCGACAGAAAACGTTTTATCGAACTCGGAGCTCAACCGGAAAAGGTCTTGGCTTCAGGGAATACAAAATTTGATTTATGTGCTCAAAACGATGCCGGTGCCGTGCGGACATACAAAACGTTGCTGAACATTGACGATACACAAACGATTATTATTTTCGGCAGCACACACAGCGGAGAAGAGATTTTTTTTATAGATGCCTATTTGGCGCTGCATGAGTCTTTGCCTGAATCTGTTTTTATTCTGGCCCCCCGCCATGTAAACAGACTGGCTGAAATAGAGAACCTTTTTGCATCTCATTCGCTCACCTATGATAAGATAAGCGAACTTCACGGCAAAAGTCGATGCCGTTCCGTGGTTCTGGTTGACACCATGGGCGAACTGGCGGCACTTTACTCCATCGGCACGTTCATTTTCTGTGGAGGCAGCATGGTGCCCAAAGGAGGACATAACATAATGGAGGCCGCGATATGGGGCAAACCGGTTTTTTACGGCCCGCACATGAAGGATTTTGCCGATGCCGCGGAATTGCTTGAGTCACATTGCGCCTCCGTTCCGATTGTGAAACCGGAAGATTTTATCCAATCGGTGCTCTTCTTATCAAAGAACCCCGATCAATATGCTTCTTTATGCCGCAATGCGCGCCAAGTTGCCTCGTCCCAGCAGGGTGCGGCATACCGGCAGGCACGGCTTGTGGCTGACTCTTTAAAATTTGCGGCATGAAAGCCGTTTAATGCAACATTTTTTGCCGGAATTTCGTTTTTTTTCGGCATGTAAATTTCAACAAACTGAAGGATGATGAATATGAAGGCCCTTATCGCGCTTGAAGACGGTACCGTTTTTGAAGGAGAATCCTTCACCGGTGCCGGTGAGACCACCGGTGAAATCGTTTTTAACACCGGAATGTCAGGTTACCAGGAGATCCTGATGGACCCATCCTATAGAGGGCAGATCGTCACCATGACCTATCCGCTGATCGGCAACTACGGAATCAATGAAGAAGACATGGAATCGTCCCGGATCCACGTTGAGGCTTTTCTGGTGAAAGAGTATCAGGATTATCCGAGCAATTTCCGGTCGACCGGCTCATTAGCCGCTTTCTTGAAAAAATACAATATACTGGGGGTACAGGGAATCGACACCCGCGCCCTGACCCGCCACATCCGTCTCGCCGGTGCCCTGCGGGGAATTGTTTCAACAGAGGATCTTGACCCGCAGTCACTTATTGCCAAAGCCAAAAAATCGCCCGGCCTTATCGGCCGCGATCTGGTCAAGGAGGTCACCTGCAACGTGCCCTACGGCTGGAATAACGGCAAACCGAAACCCGGCAGCAATTTTTCCAGTTCCGACCCCGGCAAATTCAAAGTCGTGGCCTTTGATTTCGGGTTGAAATACAACCAGTTGCGCTTACTTGCCGAACGGAACTGTTCCGTCCAGGTTGTGCCGGCCACCACTTCGGCCAAGGACATTCTGGCCATGGATCCAGACGGCATCTTTCTTTCCAACGGCCCCGGTGACCCGGCTGGAATTCAAGGAGTCGTCGAAAACGTCAGGGATCTTCTCGGCAAAAAACCAATTTTCGGAATATGTCTCGGCCACCAGATTCTCGGACTGGCTTACGGCGGCACCACCTACAAATTAAAATTCGGCCATCGCGGCTCCAATCAACCTGTAAAGGATCTCATCACCGGCAAAATAGAAATCACTTCACAGAACCACGGTTTTTGCGTCGACCTGGCCAGCCTGGACAAGAATGAAGTGGAACTGACCCACATCAACTTGAACGATTCGAGCCTGGAAGGCATGCGCCATAAAAAATTTCCGGCATTTTCCGTCCAGTACCACCCGGAAAATGCTCCAGGTCCCCATGATTCGGTCTACCTCTTTGACCGATTCATCGAGACGATGCGCGGATAGAACAGCTTTCACTTCGAGTTGAAGGAAAATCACGAATTCGCATCACCCTTCACTCCCATACACTTTCAATCTCAATTATATAAAATTTACTATTATGCCCAAACGAACAGATATAAAAAAGATTCTCATCATCGGATCCGGCCCCATTATCATCAGCCAGGCCTGTGAGTTTGATTACTCCGGCACCCAGGCGGTCAAGGCTCTCAAAGAGGAAGGATACGAGGTCGTCCTTATAAACTCCAATCCCGCCACCATTATGACCGACCCGGAGATCGCCGATCGAACCTACATAGAACCGATCACTCCTGAGATGGTGGCCAAGATCATCGAGCGTGAACGGCCTGACGCCCTGTTGCCCACCCTGGGAGGGCAAACCGGCCTCAACACCGCCATCAAGGTCGCTGAAATGGGCGTTCTGGAGAAATACGGGGTTGAACTGCTGGGCGCCGACATTGACGTCATCAAGAAAGCGGAAGGTCGCGATTCCTTCCGCGCGGCAATGTACAAAATCGGCCTGAAAGTCCCGGAAAGCGCTATTGTCCATACCATTGCCGAGGCGCGCACCGCGACCGACACCATGGGTTTTCCGGTTATTGTCCGCCCCAGTTTCACCCTGGGCGGCACCGGCGGGGGAGTTGCCTACAACAGCCAGGAACTCGAAAACCTCTGTACCGCCGGCCTCGATCTCAGCCTGAACAGTGAAGTTATGCTTGAACGGAGCCTGCTGGGCTGGAAAGAATATGAGCTTGAGGTGATGCGGGACAAAAATGACAATGTCGTCATCATCTGTTCCATTGAAAACATGGACGCCATGGGGGTGCACACCGGCGACTCCATCACCGTTGCCCCGGCCCAGACCCTGACCGACAGGGAATACCAGCTCATGCGCGACGCCTCCATCGCCATTATCAGAGAAATCGGGGTGGAAACCGGTGGATCCAATGTCCAGTTTGCCGTCAATCCCGTTGATGGCGAGCTGATGGTGATTGAAATGAATCCCAGGGTTTCGCGGAGTTCCGCCCTGGCATCAAAAGCAACCGGTTTTCCCATTGCCAAGATTGCCGCCAAGCTTGCCGTCGGCTATACCCTTGATGAAATCCCCAACGACATCACCAAGGAAACCTATGCCGCCTTTGAACCGACCATTGATTATTGCGTGGTGAAAATTCCCAGATGGACATTTGAAAAATTTCCCGAGGCCAATGACATTCTCACCACCGCCATGAAATCAGTTGGTGAAACAATGGCCATCGGCAGAACCTTCAAAGAGGCGTTTCAGAAGGGTTTGCGATCCCTGGAAATCGGTTGCTTCGGTTTCGGGGCCGGACCGAAATTCAGCCTTTCCGGCATGGACCAGCGTGACCTGGAATTAAAGCTGAAGGTGCCGAATTCCCAGAGAGTTTTTGCCGTCCATGAAGCACTTATGCGCAAAATGGACATTGAACGCATTTACCAGCTGACGGCAATTGACCCCTGGTTTCTGGTCAACCTGAAACAGATTGTCGAAACGGAGCAGGAGATACAAAAAGTGGGATTCTCCGGACTTGACCGCGACTATCTCCGCAAAATAAAACAGATGGGCTTTTCCGATAAGCAGCTCGCCTATCTCACCGGCACCAGCGAAGAAGATATCTGGGAACTGCGCGAAAAAGAAGGCCAGAAACCGGTATACAAACTGGTTGACACCTGCGCCGCTGAATTCGAGGCATACACTCCCTACTATTATTCAACCTATGAAGTTGAAGACGAGTCACGCAGAAGCGACAAGCGAAAAATCATGATCCTCGGCGGCGGACCCAACCGGATCGGCCAGGGCATTGAGTTCGATTACTGCTGTGTCCATGCCTCTTTTGCGTTACGCGAAATGGGAATCGAGAGTATCATGGTCAACTCTAATCCGGAAACGGTCAGTACCGACTATGACACCTCCGACAAACTTTATTTCGAGCCCTTAACCCGTGAAGATGTCCTGCATATCATCGAAAAAGAAAAACCCGAGGGCGTGATTGTCCAGTTCGGCGGTCAGACTCCGCTCAATCTTGCCGTGCCCCTGGCCAAAATGAATGTCCCCATCATCGGTACATCCCCGGACTCCATTGACAGGGCGGAAGACAGGGAAAGATTCCAAAAATTTCTCCACAAGCTGAACCTCATCCAGCCTGCCAACGGCACGGCCCGCACCACGGAAGACGCTTTGCGCATTGCCCAGGAGATAGGCTATCCCGTGGTTGTTCGCCCATCCTACGTATTGGGCGGCAGGGCCATGCGTATAGTCTATAATGAAAAAAACCTGAAAGAGTACATGACCACCGCCATTGATGTTTCCTCGGAACACCCGATCCTCATCGACAAATTCCTGAAGGAAGCCATTGAAATCGATGTCGACGCCATTTCCGACGGGGAAAGCACCATTATCGGCGGCATCATGCAGCACATTGAAGAGGCGGGCATCCATTCCGGCGACTCAGCCTGTGTCCTGCCCCCCTACAGTCTTTCCGCCGCGCTCATCGAACAGATCAAGGAAGCTACCCGGGCAATGGCCCTTGAGCTGAAAGTCATCGGCCTGATGAATATCCAGTATGCGGTAAAAGACAACATTCTTTATGTGCTCGAGGTAAACCCGCGCGCCTCTCGGACCATCCCCTTTGTCAGCAAGGCCACAGGCGTTCCCCTGGCAAAAATGGCGACCAAGGTCATGATGGGGATGAAACTGGGAGAACTGGGGCTCACCAAGGAAGTGGAAATTGCTCACTATGCGGTGAAAGAAGCGGTCTTTCCTTTTGACCGCTTCGACAACGTCGACACCCTGCTCGGACCCGAGATGAAATCAACCGGCGAGGTCATGGGTCTTGACGAATCACTGGGTCTGGCCTTCGCCAAATCGCAGTTTGCCGCGGGTCAACGCATTCCGCAAGAAGGAACCGTCCTTTTCAGCGTCCGAAACGACGACAAAAACGACATCCTGCCTGTTGCCCGGCAACTCGCGGAACTCGGTTTTTCCATCATGGGCACATCGGGTACCGCCGCTTTTCTCAATGAAAACGGGGTATCCTGCACCGGTATTAACAAAATTTCCGAAGGTCGTCCCCACATTCTGGACAAAATTCAGGACAAACAGATACAGTGGATCGTCAACACCTCCCGCGGCACCAGGACGACTGAAGATTCATACACCATCCGCCGGGCGGCCCTGAGCTACCATCTGCCGTACACAACCACCACGGCAGGAGCAGAATCCATGGCCAAGGCGATTGCGACCTTGAAGGATCAATCAATGGAAGTAAAGTCGGTACAGGAGTATTTTCTTTAAATTGTATTTTTGCCTTTAATATGTTTTCGGTAATAACTCTTATATACTGGACTTTTTTTAATGAAATTCTTATTGTTTGAATTTGTCGGAAATTCAATATGTAGTGAAATAATTTGCAACGAACAGGATTACTCACGGTCTCACCGAATTACGTAGCCTGGAAGACGGTTATTCTTTAGTTTCGCGCAGCCGTCAAAACTTTTTAGGAGTTCCTTCTTGAATAATTTTTACAAAAATCTTTCCATGTGGCTGGTCATCGGCCTGACCATGATTCTCCTCTTCAACATGTTCAATCAGCCCCAGACCGGTGTTGTTGAAATGAGTTACACTGATTTCCTCGACGCCGTATCAAGCGAAAGCATCAGTCAGGTGACGATACAGGGAGATGAGATAACCGGCAGCAGCGGCGGCAAGAATTTTCGTGTCATTTCCCCGATTGATGCGCAACTGATTCCCGAACTCCGCAAAGCAGGCGTGAATATCCTGGTGAAACAAAATGAAGAAACACCCTGGTATATCACCATCCTTGTTTCCTGGTTCCCCATGCTGCTGCTTATCGGTGTCTGGATCTTTTTCATGCGCCAGATGCAGATGGGCGGGGGCAAGGCCATGAGTTTCGGCCGCAGCAAGCACCGCATGCTGGAAAGCGGCACCGGCAAGGTGACCTTTAAGGATGTGGCCGGCATCGATGAGGCCAAGGAAGAGCTTTCGGAAATCATTGATTTTCTCCGCGACCCGAAAAAATTTACCAGACTTGGCGGACGAATTCCCAAAGGCGTTCTGCTCGCCGGCCCTCCGGGCACCGGCAAAACGTTGCTGGCGAAAGCCATAGCCGGCGAGGCGGATGTCCCCTTTTTCTCCATCAGCGGGTCGGATTTTGTTGAAATGTTTGTCGGCGTCGGCGCCTCACGCGTACGGGATCTTTTCACCCAGGGTAAAAAAAATGCCCCCTGCATTATTTTCATTGATGAAATTGACGCAGTGGGCCGTCATCGCGGAGCAGGCCTCGGCGGCGGACACGATGAGCGGGAACAAACCTTGAACCAGCTGCTGGTTGAAATGGATGGTTTTGAATCAAATGACGGCGTTATTATTATCTCGGCAACAAACCGTCCCGATGTCCTTGATCCCGCCCTGTTGCGGCCCGGCCGCTTCGACCGCCAGGTCGTTGTGCCGATTCCGGATGTGGGGGGCAGAAAAATGATCCTCGAAGTACACGGCAAAAAAGTGCCTGTTGCTCCGGATGTCAAATGGGAAGTCATCGCCCGCGGAACCCCCGGTTTCTCCGGGGCTGATCTGGAAAATCTCGTCAATGAGGCTGCTTTGCTCGCCGCCCGTTCCAATGAGGACAAGGTCACCATGGACGACCTTGAACGAGCGAAAGACAAGGTCATGATGGGGGCGGAACGCCGCAGCATGATCATCACCGACAAAGAAAAAGAAATCACCGCTTTTCATGAGGCGGGCCATGCGCTTATTGCCAAACTTCTGCCCGGCACCGATCCCGTCCATAAAGTCACCATCATCCCGCGGGGACGCGCCCTTGGCCTGACCCAGCAGTTGCCGACCGTGGAGCAGTACACCCATGCGAAATCCTTTCTGCTCAATACCCTCTGCATCCTGTTGGGAGGAAGAGTGGCGGAAGAGCTGACATTCGGTGAAATAACAACCGGCTCCGGCAATGACATTGAACGGGCGACAACCATGGCGCGCAAGATGGTCTGCGAGTGGGGCATGAGTGACGAGCTGGGCCCCATGACTTTCGGCAAAAAAGAGGAACAGATTTTTCTCGGCAGAGAGATAGCCCAGCACCGTGATTACAGCGAAGAGACCGCCATTAAGATTGATGAGGCGGTGCGACGAATGGTGGAAGACGCCAATCACAAGGTATTCAAACTTTTGGGCGAAAACATCGAAACCCTGAAAGTCATAGCGCATGCGTTGCTGGAAAGAGAAACACTGACATCTGAAGATATTGAGAAAATCATGTCCGGCCAGGGGCTGGATCCCATGAAAAAAATGGAACAGCCTCCCCTGCAAACCGAACCGGCCCACGAAGCCGTTGCCCCGGAAATCGCAGCCGCTCCACCTTCACAACCGCCCTCATCGCCCCCTCCCCAATCCGAGCAAACCAGCGGCGCAGGAGGGTCATGACCGTCGACGTTGCTGCCCTGCTGCAGGGAAAGATCCGGCACGGCTTCCCGGACCCGAACCGACGGGTTCTGGTGATGGGGATCATCAACGTCACGCCTGACTCTTTTTCCGACGGCGGCCTGATCAGCGACAAGGCGATACTCCTTGATCAGGTTGCCCAAATGATCGAAAACGGTGCCGACATCATCGACATCGGCGGAGAATCCACCCGGCCCTTTGCACCCGAGGTTTCAGTACGGGAAGAACTGGACCGGGTCATCCCGGCGATTTGCGCCGTCAGACGTCGGTTTCAAATTCCCATATCAGTTGATACCGTCAAGGCTGAAGTGGCCAGGCAAGCCATTGATGCCGGCGCAGACATTATAAACGATATCAGTGGACTAAGCCATGATCCGGCCATGATTTCCGTTGCAGTCTCGCATGATGTCCCGGTAATCATCATGCACATGCAGGGAACTCCTCGAGACATGCAGGTAAATCCCCGCTACGACGATGTTGTCGGAGAAATCACTGCCGCTCTGGCGTCGCGTATTGCCTGGGCAGCAGGGAAAGGACTCGCCAAGGAAAAAATCATTATCGACCCGGGTATCGGCTTTGGGAAGACCGCGGCCCATAATCTGACCATCCTGCGAAACCTGAGAAAATTCACCTCGCTGGGCTGCCCGCTGCTGGTCGGTCATTCCCGCAAATCGTTCATCGGTTCCATTCTTTCTCTTGCTGATCCCCATGAGCGGGATGAGGCCACCGCCGTTCTTTCCGCACTCTGCGTCTGGAACGGGGCCTCTATTATTCGGGTTCACGACGTGGCCCGGACAGTCCAGGCGGTTAAAATGACGCTTTCGGTCATGAACGGAAATTTTCCCGATCAGGCTTAATCTTCCCAGGATGAGCGAGCCATGCATGATCGAATAAAAAGATATCAGATCTATAACCGCAGCAGAAAAATCAAGGCCATTAATTTTCAACCGGTCAAGGCCACCCTTCTTTTTAAAATTATTCCCTATCTGCTGCATTGTAATTACCCTGATTTGCCGGGCTACAGTGATGATGCCGCTTGCCCTTTCGGGATATACCGTTTCCTTCCCGATAAATTCGTCGACAGTGAGCTTTTCCGGCAATACTTTCCCGACTCAACCGCCCGTAATTACAAAACCGCCTCTCCCTATCCGCGAACTCCCTGTATCCATTCCTTAAAAACGATCGGCAGTATCGGCACCATCGCCCAATCGGCCAAATCGGATTGCGACTACTGGGTCTCCATCCGCGAGGAAGAGATAGGGGAAAAGGGTGTCCGGCTTCTGCAGGAGAAATGCAAAAAAATTGAGCAGTGGGCCTTGGGAAAAGGCATTGAAGTTTATTTCTTTCTCATGGATGTCGACCAGACAAGGGAAAACAGGTTTTCCTCCTCTGCCGAGGAAGAGTCGGCAGGTTCCGCTTTAAAACTTCTTCTCAAGGATGAACTGTTCCGCACCCATATTCTGGTTGCCGGCAAAATGCTTCTTTGGTGGCTGATCCCCCCCGGTCTGACGGACGATGGGTATCGGAACTATGTCACCGAGCTCATTCAGAAGAAAGGATTGAATCCTGATAATTTTGTCGACCTCGGATATCTCTCCGATATTCCGAAGGGAGAAATTTTCGGTGCCTGCCTCTGGCAGCTCAACAAAGCATTGGACAGCCCCTTTAAATCGGTCATTAAATTTGCCTATCTGGAACTGCTGCTCAAGCACAAAACAAAAATTTTGCCCCTTTTTTCAACCAAAATTCAATGCCTCGTCACCTTTCCCGAACGACTTCCCAAAAACGAGATAAAGCTTCCCCTGACGCAGATTGATCCATACCTGTTGCTGGCCAAAGATCTTGTCGCCTTTTACCAGAAAAACAAAATCACGGATGAAGACAATCTGATCCGTGAGTGTCTTTTCTTTAAAACCATTGAAGGGGCCAAATCGCAAAAGGACGACATTCATCTGCAGACCACCTTGGCCCTGATGCAGAAATGGGATCTGCTTCCGCCTGATCACGAACGGATGCTGAAGCTGCAATTCTGGAATTACAAGGAACTGCTGTCAATCGGAACCAGGGTTCACGCCTATCTTCTTGATACATACAACAGATTACGCTGGCTGCGAAAATCCTTTCCGGAAGAAACGAGCCGCGCCATCTCCGACCGCGATCTCTCGATTCTCGGCAAAAAACTTTTCAGTTTCTACGACGTCAAGCCGGACAAGATTCCCTATCTTCATACGCTTTCCCGCCAGGTCATGTTCCAGAAGGATATTACCTTTCATGTCAGCCGGTACGAGGGTGTCACATCCTATTCGGTTTTCCAGGGAGAACTTGAGGCTGAAACGATAAAGGAGAATATCCAAACCCACATCAAGCGAGACACGGATCCGATCCATCTGACGATGTGGCTGGTAATAAACGGCATCCTGCAACATGAGACGAGAATTCATCTTATCAAGAATTATCTTGACGTGCACCTCGCCGATATCCAGAATCTTGCCGATATCCTCACCAAGACCTTTCCTTTGTTCAACTTTTCCCACATTTCCGCGAACGAACTGCTCAGTCAGGAAAAGGTGACCATGGCGTTGATCATAATCAATTTTGACAAAGAGCAGGTAAAGGGTTCGACCACCCTGAAATCATCACTTATCACGGTCAACAATTACGGTGAATATTTCCTCCGTCGCTTCACCACGCTGATTCAGCTGAAAAATGCCATGCGCTTGCTGCTTACCCAACATTTCGTCAGTCGGTGGAACAACAACCTGGAAATCTACATTCCCGACCAGCCGGAAAAATATTTTATCCAGAGCCAATTGGAAAAATAAAGATCGAAACCGGCGGCAGTTTTAAAACGACACCCTCGCGAAAGGCAGGAAAAGAAATGCGGATAACATTCTACAAATCATCATTGTGACCACGCTGCAGGTTTGCGGGCCGGGTGCTCAGTGAACTCAAGGGGAACTATCCCGATCTGACGGTGGAAGAAATAGAAGTGACCCAAAAGCCGCTGCAAACCCTGCGGGAAGGCGTTAAGATGATTCCCACCCTGGCAGCCCGGGGCGCGAAAATTTCAGGAATTATTCTAACTTCATCCGACATACGAAAATTCATCGACACATTGTACCAACCGTAACCTTGCCTCCTGTCAACAACAGGCGGGAAGATAAACATGAAACGAAGTTCCTTTGTCTCTCCCAGTTTCCACGGTAATTGTCCCGCCATGTCTGCGGACGATGGAGTAGCAGATAGCCAGGCCGAAACCGGCTCCCCGTTGGCTTGCCATCCTTTTGGTGGTGAAATAGGGATCAAAAATCTTTGACAGATTCTCCGGAGGAATGCCGCGGCCCTGATCGATGATGGACATTCTCAGATAGCGACCCGGCTCCAGATCAAGACCATTCTCCTCATCCAGGATCGTATTTTCCGCTACAACCGAAAGACCGCCCCTCTCTTCCATCGCTTCTCTGGCATTAATGACGATATTGTTGATGACCTGCCGTATCTGGTCAACGTCAATCAACGCTTTATTGAGATCCTCGGCAAAAACAAAGGTGGTTTCAATGTCTGAACCGAGTAAAGCGGCTCCCACTGATCTCTCAAGCAACTCCGGCAGAGAAACACATTTTTTCAACGGCACCCCGCCTTCGGCAAAGGTGAGAAACTTGGAGGTCAGCTCCTTGCCCTGCAGACAGGTTTGCCGTGCCTCCTCCAGAATTTCGACCTGATCGTTTCCCTGAGGAAGGGCCCCTTTTACCAGGGTAATCACCGCAAGCAGACCGGTCAGAAGATTATTGAAATCATGGGCAATCCCGCCGGCCAGAATCCCTATGGCTTCAAGTTTTTGCGCCTTCTGCAGTTCGGCTTCAAGCTTGCGCCGCTCGGTTACATCGCGAAAAATACCGCGGATGGCCACCGGCTTGCCGTCGTTGAATTTACAATTGCATTTTCCTTCCAAAAGTATCCTGCGGCCGTCCCTGGCAACAAACTCGGTTTCGATCTTATCCACCTTCTGGCCGGACAGGAGCTTTTCAAATCTTTCCATGCAGTGGCTGTGGTCGTCGGGATGGATAATATCAAACATGGAGGAACCGCTCACCTCCCGGGGATCAAAGCCAAGCGTTTCACGCCAGGTCCGGTTGGCGTAGATTACTTTTCCCTCGGGGGTAATGCTTTGAATCAGATCACCTGAGTTGTCAAAAAGATCACTGAACAGTTCTTCCCGCTCCCGCAGGGTCTGCTCCGCTTTCCGCCGTTCTTCCATCTCCAGCTGCAGTTCGCTATAGGCATTCTCCAGTTCTTCCGTCTTCCGGCGACACCGTTCTTTCATCAGACCCGTCGCATAGGCGGCCGCAATCCAGGTGATCACATCAACGGCATAAAGATAATGGTGTTCCCCGTACCCATGAATTTTGTATATCAGGGTGTGGAAAAGAAAGGCCAGAAGACCGCCGGCAATGGCATATTTAAAACTGAGTCGTATCGGCATATTTGTGTCGTTTGCGGTCCAAGGGAGAGGTTGAGCAAACACAGGTGCTCGCCTTGCCCAACCTTAAAGAGCTAAGGGCACCCCAGGTAAGCATCTCGCGCCGCCAAGGGATACACTTTCATTCAATGGTGTTTTTATCTGTAAAGTCAAGGGGCAATCAAAAATGTTTCGTTCCGCGGGATCTGATGCAGCCATGAACGAATCCCTTTTTCGAGATAACGGTGGTAGGCATCGACACCGCCAAGGCCCTTACAACGAAAACAGAAATTGATTTCCAGAAAAAGGGGTGAGGAATTATTGCCGCAAAGGGCAAAAAGAAAATCAAAGCCGGCCAGGTTTATTCGTGTTTTTGCGCAAAAATCCTTCGCTGCGACGACTGCTTTTTCCTGCAGATGGGGCAAGGATTCCCGGTCGATCACCGCGCCTTTGGCCAGGTTGGTATAAAAACCCCCACCCTCAACCCGTCGCCAGTAAGGATAATAATCGCTGCCGATCACCACCACCCGCAGACTGCGGCCGCCGGTTTCAACATATTCCTGCAGCAGAAATCCCTTTCGCCCGTCCTGCTGCCACTGTACCGCTCTTTCGAGGCAGTGATGAAGATCATTTTCCGACCTGACCCAGAAAACAGTGTTCCCCTCGCCGCCCCAGGAAGATTTGAAGACAAAGGGATAGGAAAAAGGCAAGGAAGCGGCATCAAAATTTTCAATATTCGCAAAGGAAAATGTCAGAGGATGAGGGACGTCCATTTTTTGAAACAATGCGGCCTGGCCGATCTTGCCCGGATAGGCGAAACAAACATCATAGTCGGGGAAGACGTGCGGGCAGGCGCGGCGGGCGGCAGCATAAAAACTTTCCCGGCAGCCTTGGGGAAGAATAATAGCATCGGCGCAGGCCATGGCGGCTAGGTCGGCTGGAGAAGGTTTGTCCCCGCGCACCACCCGGTTATTTTCCGTTTCAATGCAAAGATGATATGAAAGAACGTTCATTGTCGGGAAATATACTCCTATTGCAAAGACGTTATCCCCGCCAAACCCCCTTATCGATGCGTAGCGGGCAAGCTCCTTGTTTTTCTTGCCGTCACTTGTTATTTTGACGGTAAATGAAAAAAAATCATAGGAAATTAAACTCCTTTTTCGCAATCCATGCTGCATTGTCAACGTACGAGTTCCCACCCATAGGCGCAAAACCCTTTACCCGCCCGCAAGCCACGGCAAATTCGCCCGCCCTTGCGGCTCAAAGAGGAAAGATCATGAAGGTCAAATACCCTGTACACCCCCCCAAGGAAGGCGACTGCACCGATGAACGGATCAGCACCCGGGAATTCCGCTCCTTGATTCCAGGAGTCGTCGATCAGCTGGTTGATTCCTGCATGGGCAAGGATTGTTTCGAGCATATCAACACCGACCCTCTTCCCTCCAGGCAACGGGCAATCGACATTCTTGAAAGAGCGCGGGACATTCTTTTTCCAGGCTATTTCGGTTCTCAGGACATTGACCACATCAGTCTCAGATACCGGGTCGGTGAGGAGGTTTCCTCGCTTTACGATCTGCTGGCCATGGAAATAACCTACAGCATCCGTCATGAATGCGTCCGTCACCACACCTCCTGTCTGCACTGCGACAACCAGGGCAAGGAAAAGGCCTTTCTTTTCATCCAGTCCCTGCCTCATCTGCGCAAAATTCTGGCCACCGACGTCCGCGCCGCCTATGAAGGAGATCCTGCGGTCACGAACCATGACGAGGTCATTTTCTGCTACCCGGGCATTGCCGCCATTACCATCTACCGCATCGCCCACCGCCTTTATGAACTGGAAGTTCCGGTGCTGCCGCGCATGATGAGCGAATATGCTCACAGCATAACGGGCATTGATATCCATCCGGGTGCCGAAATCGGTGAATCCTTTTTCATCGATCACGGCACCGGCGTGGTCATCGGCCAGACCGCGGTTATCGGCAAGCGGGTAAAAATTTATCAAGGCGTTACCCTGGGAGCCCTTTCTTTTAAAAGAACGGAATCAGGCGAACTTGAACGATCGGGAAAGCGTCACCCGACCCTGGAAGATGATGTCACGGTGTATGCGGGATCCACCATACTCGGGGGCGACACGGTGATCGGCGCCCGTTCGGTTGTCGGCGGCAACGTCTGGCTGACCACTTCCATCCCGGAGGACACCAAGGTTATTTTGGAACCTCCGGAACTGGTCATCAAAGCAAAATCATAAAATTTCGTTGCGAAACACTCCGCCGCAGGACAATGGTGTCAAGAAAAAAATGCATTTCCCCGACATGAAA
The DNA here is from genome assembly GCA_001914235.1 of Desulfobulbaceae bacterium DB1. Classification (NCBI taxonomy): domain Bacteria; kingdom Pseudomonadati; phylum Thermodesulfobacteriota; class Desulfobulbia; order Desulfobulbales; family Desulfobulbaceae; species Desulfobulbaceae bacterium DB1. Next base: position 95,119 of record MQUF01000004.1, on the reverse strand, counting down.
TGCTGGAAATTATTTCCAAGATGGATTACTAATACATAATTTTGCCACATATGTGCCGCAACGGCACTCCGATTTTGTTTTCATAAATATCACAACCTATCAACATTTAAGGAGAAGTTATGTCACGGAAAATGGTTACCATTGATGGCAATCAGGCTTGTACCCACGTCGCCTACGCCACCAGCGAAATTATCACCATCTACCCCATTACCCCGTCTTCCCCCATGGCGGCGGAAGCAGACGCCAAGGCAACCGCCGGACAGAAAAACATCTGGAACAGCGTTCCGGTGGTGACCCAGATGCAGTCTGAAGGCGGTGTTGCGGGCTCGCTGCACGGTTCACTGACCACCGGCGCCCTGTGCACCACCTTTACCGCCTCCCAGGGGCTCCTGTTGATGATCCCCAACATGTATAAACTTGCCGGCGAGCTCACCCCCACCGTTTTCCACGTCACGGCCCGCTCTCTGGCCTGCCAGGGTCTTTCCATTTTCGGCGACCACAGCGACGTCATGGCGGCCCGCCAGACCGGCTGGGGCATGCTCTGCTCCCAGAACGTTCAGGAATGCCAGGACATGGCCCTGATCTCCACCCAGGCCTCCCTGAAATCACGCATCCCCTTTATGCATTTTTTTGACGGTTTCCGCACCTCACATGAAATACAGAAGGTTGAGCAGCTCACCATGGACGACATGAGCGCCATGATCGACGAGGATCTGGTCATCGCCCACCGGCTGCGCGGACTTTCCCCGGACCGGCCGATGATGCGCGGCACCGCCCAGAACCCCGACGTCTACTTTACCGGCCGCGAGACGGTCAACAAGTACTATATTGCCATTCCGGGCATTATCCAGGAAACCATGGATAAATTCGCCGGGATCACCGGTCGTCAGTATCATCTTTTTGATTACCATGGCGCGCCGGATGCCGAAGAAATTGTCGTCATGATGGGGTCCGGCTGCGAAACCGTTGCCGCCACCATCGACCACCTCGTTTCCCAGGGCCGCAAAATAGGTCTGGTTATTGTCCGTCTTTTCCGCCCCTTTGATATGAAGGCCATGGTCAACGCCATGCCGGCCACCGTCAAACGCATCACCGTGCTTGACCGCACCAAGGAACCCGGTTGCGCCGGCGAACCGCTGTACCTTGATGTTCGCGCCGCGGTGGGCGAAGCCGTAGAAACCTCCTCCATGAAAAACCACCCGATGATTCTTTCCGGCCGTTACGGATTGGGTTCAGCCGAGTTCACTCCGGCCATGGTCAAAGCGGTCTTTGACAACATGTCCGCCTGGGCGCCGAAAAACCATTTCTGCGTCGGACCCAATGATGATGTCACCTTTTCCAGCCTGAACTACGACAAATCCTACAACATCGAGGGGAAAGACGTTCACCGCGCCATGTTCTACGGTCTCGGCTCGGACGGTACGGTCGGCGCCAACAAGAACACCATCAAGATCATCGGCACGGAAACAGAGAACAGCGCGCAGGGTTATTTTGTTTATGACTCGAAAAAATCAGGTTCCATCACCACCAGCCATCTCCGTTTCGGCAAAAACCCGGTGGTTGCTCCCTACCTGATCAACAAGGCAACCTTTATCGCCTGTCACAATTTCACCTTCCTGGACAAATACGACATGCTGTCCAACCTGGAAGAGGGCGGCACCTTTTTGCTGACCACCACTTTCAACCAGAAAGAGATCTGGAAGCAGCTTCCCGCCGCCGTCCAGAAACAGCTCATTGACAAAAAAGCGAAATTTTACATCATTGATGCCATCAACCTGGCCGAGGCCCTTGGCCTGGGCGCCAGAATCAACATGATCATGCAGACCGCCTTCTTCCTCATCTCCGGCATCCTCACTCGAGATGAAGCGATCAAGGCCATCAAGGACGCCATCAAGAAGACTTACGGCAAGAAAGGCGAAAAAGTCGTCAAGATGAACTATGACGCGGTTGACGCCGCGGTGAACAATATCGTTGAAGTAAAAATACCCAAAACCCTCGGCGGCCATGAAATGCCTCCCACCGTCCCGGAAGATGCCCCGGCCTTTGTCAAGGAAGTTACCGCCAAGATGATCCAGGGCAAGGGTGAGGAGATCAAGGTTTCCCAGATGCCGGATGACGGCACCTGGCCAACCGCCACCACCCAGTACGAAAAACGAAATATTGCCGTGCATGTGCCGGTATGGGTGCCGGAAAACTGCATTCAGTGCGGACGTTGTTCCCTGGTCTGCCCCCATGCCGCCATCCGCATGAAAATCGTCAAAGCAGCCGACCTGAAAAAAGCACCCAAAGCGTTGAAAACAGCTGATGCGGTGGGCAAGGAATTCAAAGGGCGCAAGGCCATTGTACAGGTCTTCACCGAGGACTGCTGCGGCTGTACCCTGTGTGAAGGTGTCTGCCCGGCCAAAAAGAAAGCCCTGGTGATGACCACCAACACCGAGGAGATCAGAAAAACCGAGTCAGCCAATGTCAAATACTTCCTCGGTCTGCCCGAGGTCGACTTTGCCGAGATCGACCCCTCCACCGTTAAAGGCAGCCAGCTGATGCGGCCGCTGTTCGAGTTCTCCGGCGCCTGTGCCGGCTGCGGCGAAACCCCGTACATCAAACTGGTTACCCAGATGTTCGGCGACCGTATGCTTGTCGCCAATGCCACGGGCTGCTCCTCCATCTACGGCGGCAACCTGCCCACCACACCTTACTGCAAGCGGGAAGACGGTCGTGGGCCTGCCTGGTCGAACTCACTGTTTGAAGACAACGCCGAGTTCGGCCTCGGCATGCGCCAGACGGTGAACAAGCTGGGACAGCAGGCGGCCGAGTTGCTTGAAGAAGCGGTGGCGGCAAAAATCATCACCAAGAAAATGGCTGCCGAACTGACCGGCGCCGGCCAGAAAAACCAGATTGAAATTGAAGCGCAACGTGACCGTGTCGCCAAACTGAAAGAAACCCTGGCGGCCAGTGACAGCGTCATCGCCAAACGGCTCTTTCATGTGGCTGATTATCTGGTCAAAAAATCGGTATGGATCTTCGGCGGTGACGGCTGGGCCTATGACATCGGCTACGGCGGCCTGGACCACGTTCTCGCTTCCGGCGAAAACGTCAACGTCCTCATCCTTGACACCGAGGTTTACTCCAACACCGGCGGCCAGATGTCGAAATCCACCCCGCGTGCCGCCACCGCCCAGTTTGCCGCGGGCGGTAAGAAAATGCCGAAAAAAGATATCGGCATGATCTTCTCCACCTACGGCAACGTCTATGTGGCTAAGGTCGCCATGGGCGCCAATCCCATGCAGGTCGCCAAGGCCATTGCCGAGGCCGAGGCCTATGACGGACCGTCCCTGGTCATCGCCTATGCCCACTGCATCAACCACGGCATCAACATGGCCAAGGGTTTTGAGCAGCAGACCAAGGCGGTTGCCTGCGGCCACTGGCCGCTGTACCGTTACAATCCCGACCTGGAGAAACAAGGGAAAAACCCCCTGCATCTCGACAGCAAGGCGCCGTCCATGCCCTTTGCCGACTACGCGCTGGGCGAAAACCGCTACCGGGCTCTGAAACTTTCCAACCCCTCCATGGCGGACGAATTGATGGCTGCCTCGCAAAAGGACGTGGAACGATCCTGGAAATTCCTGGAAGGACGTTTCAAGGCCCTTGAACCGGAAGGAAAAGAAACGAACAAATAACCAAGAGCTGTTACATCCCTCTTCCATAAAAAAAGGCCGCCGGATTTCCCGGTGGCCTTTTTTCTTTTCCGCATGCTGCGGGAAGATCATTTTTTATGTAAAATCAGTGAACGAGCACCTCTTCCTCAATCACCTCCTGATCAAATTCCTCGTTGGCGTCGCTTTGCCGTGCGCCAGCCTGCGCTTCATCGTCGCTTACCGTCACTTGCAATTCAGAGCGAAAGATCTTTCCCTCGCCGGCCCCTTCAACCATGGGTTTGATCGCGAAAAAAAAGGTGTATTCACCGAGGGCAAGCTCTGTTGTGTCTCCCCTGAACAGGGGGGACTGGTCGAGCTGAAACAGGTTGCCGGAAAACGTATCGACCTCCTGTTCAACCCATTCACCCTGACTGGACAACCAGCGGGACTTGCCGTCAGGGGCCGTGTACCATATCCGGAAAACCGAGGGCACCGGGCTGCTTGCCTGGTCAATGGCTGCCGCAAGCACCAGTTCCTTCCCTTGCGGAAGAACAAGTTTGCCTTCGCTCCCATTGCCCATGATATGTGGAATGGGAGTCACTGCTGTCGAGATTTGCGTCCTGCGGACCGGCCAGACGTGCAATTGAAAAGATTTCGGATAATTCCGGGATGTGCCCTGGCGAAGATTAACCGCCCAGGCGAAATAAAGATTAAGATAATTTTTTTCCCGCACCCAGTAATCACGGGCAAGCATCCCGTGTGCTCCCTGGCTGTTCAACCAGGCGGCGGGTTCTCCGTGGGCAGCGCCAAGCAACTCCTCCATCATGGCCAGATCAGGCAACTGCCAATCTCCATATCGGGCCGTGTAATCGGGGCATTTCTTCAGCTTTTCCGGAGCCGTGTTCAGAACATCCGTCACCTTCCAGGCATTCTCCCATGTCTCAGCTTCGAAACATCCGCCATACTTCATCCACATCAGTCCGGTGATATTATCCGTCATTGTTCCGTCGGCATGACCGGTAAAACGCAACACCGGCCACGTAATCGGAGTGGGCGGCCCAAGGGGCGACAGCAAATAGACATCCTTCTGCGTCAAGGTCTTTTCTAAATCATCCGCTCTTTTGCGGTCAGGCCGTCCCCCGGCAGGTCGAACCGCCCAGATGCCGAATTTCTTTCCTTTTTCAGCGGCTGTCAATGATCCTGTTGCCAAAGTGAGCTCAAATGCCCGCGTCGGCTCCCCGGTCGTTGTGGTGGATGACCAGTAGTGCGTCTGCACCCCGGCAAAAGGATGATTTTCGGGCAACGCGGGCAAATCCTGCCGATGATCAACCAGGCTGCGCAATTCATGCCGGTTCGGCAAGGACCAGTCCGTGTATCGGGCCTGCAGTTCCCGGCACTGCAGAGCTGCTGGGTCATTATTTAACGAACCGACATTCGTCAAAGCCTGCGACCAGGAATTGCGTCCCAGGCAGGATGCGTCTTTCAGCCACATGAGCCCGCTCTGCTTATCGAGCACGGTGCCGTCATTATTATCGACAAAACGAGTTGCCTGGCCCGAAGAATCTTTTGGCCCTGTCAATGCTGGCGAATCTTTGGCGGAAGAGCGGACAAGGAGGCAAAAATGGTGATCCACCTTGCCCGCTTGGCGAACTTCACCATTTGCCAAATCAAAAGCCCACGCACCATACTGGTTTGTACTGCCCGTACGGGACCAGTAGAGGCCCGGTTGGATATTTCTGAAACGCTGCTTGTTCATCCAGACAGGGGTAGAAACCTCTTCCGCGTTGAAAAGACCCTCAAGCTGGTCGATTTCAGGAACCTGCCAGTCGTCGTGGGCCTGCAACCCCGCACATTTTGCTTTTTCGTCTTTTTGCCCTGCGTTCGTCGCCGCATCCATGGCCCCCTGCCAGCTTAGACTTCCCAGACAGCCCCCATCCTGCAGCCAGATCAAACCGGTGAGATGATCGGTTATCGTGCCATCCCCGTTATCGGAAAACCGAGGATCAGGCCAGACGCCGCCGGCTTGCAGGTCGCCGTCCTGACCTGTCCCGGCGTGATCAATGACCACGCCCTTTTCGTCGTAACAGGATCGTTGGCCGGTACGGGGCAGCTCCGCGTAAACAATTTCCGGCAAGCCGATCAGGAGCAGAAAAAAGCAGACAAGAAACCTGACACGACTTTCAGGTGCAATATCTTTCCTGTACAACGCCATAGCCGTCATTTACCAGGCAGCTTCGTATGGCAGGTCAAACAAAAGCTCGACCCCGGTGACCGACGCAGAAGATGGAGATGAAGATCCTGTTTGGCTTTTTTTTCATCATGAAAAAGGTGACAGGTCATGCAATTCATCTTCATTTTCACGTCAAGCGGCATATCGGCAGGAATCTTAAATGACGGAACAACGGCGATCGGGTGGCGAAAATAACCGTCGCCCCCGTCCGGCTTACAGGAATAGTCCTTATGACAGCGCAGGCACAGGAGATGGAGATCATCATGAAAACGAAACTCCAGACCGTCCAGCGGCAATGAAACATGGCAATCCAGACACCTGATCCCGCTCTCCCCATGGGGCGTCGCGGCAAACAGCTCCGCGATGCCGACCGTCAGCCAAAAGAATGCGAACAAACAACTCTTCCGTATCATAAGCTGAGCGCCTGTAATTCCTGTTTCATCGCCTCAAGACTCTTTTTGATATCCGCCACGTTAGCACCGGTTTTTCCTTCCGCCCGGCAGTATTGCCTGATGCCGTCATTCTGATGACGCAAAGCCGACAACCTGGAATTCATCACCCGCACCATGCCGTTCACCTCCTCGGCAAATTCCTGAAATTCATCATTTTCACGCAGCTTTACCGGGCCTTGCAGATCCCCGGCGGCAATGGTTTGCACGGATGATGACATTTTTCTCAAAGGCCCGCTGATTCTTGAAAAAAGCCGCGATGCGGTGAAGACAAACAGAATGATGACAAAAAGAGCGGTGAGCAGGGAGGAAAAAAGCATCTCCCCCATGAGCAGAGAACTGATGGAAACATCGGGCAGTTTCATGGAATAAAGAGTGGCATCGATTTTCTTCTGGGCAAAATAACGGAAACAGAAAACGGCAATGACCCCTCCGGTCATGGAGGCAACGGCAAAGGCGGCCATAAAGCGGCCCTGGGCCCCCTTATCGATGAAATATTTTCTTCGTTTGAATTTCTCAGCCATAGCGAATAAATCCCGGTTTTAGGTTCAAGATGCGGTGACACAACACATTTCTAATCAATGGCATGGCAGGCGAAACAAAGCGCACTGCGGGCATTGCTCATGACCAGATCATTCTCAAGATGGGAATAGGGATCATGGCATGTACCGCAGCCGAGCCTGCCGTCATAAAACTGGATTCTTGGGTCAACCATGGAAATCGGCCGGAGATCCGTCTTGCGGCCGTGGCGAATGCGCGCCTGTTCATAATCAATGCCGATGGGATGCTTTCCACCGACGGGAGAGCCGCCCCCGCCGTACGCACTGCTGTGCTGCCAGATTCCGCTGCTTATGGGGACCGAAGAGCCGTAAGTGCCGTCATGGCAGCCGATGCAGTTTTTTGATGTTTCGTCGAGTTCCTGGCCCTCCCCTGTTGCAATATATTCCGACTGGAAATGGGCCTCACCGAGAGCCAGTTCATGTCCGCCGGTCCCGGAAAGAGCATGCTGACTGTGGCAACTGACGCAAAACGCCCTGCCCCGTTCCGGACGCCGGAGAAAAGCCGTTGCCTCTCCCAGGGCATCCGTAAAAGCGCCATGGACGTCATGACAGGTGGTACAGACAATGAAACCGGAAGGAGAAAGGGGAAAATCGGGAGGGACGGACACCTTGTCCGGCCGCACATCAATAGGGTGCATGAAGCCGGATGCCAGCACATCCCGATGACAGCCGGTGCAGGCCAGAGTCGGACTCTCCAGTACAATTGAATTGGGAGAACCGGGAGTTCCCTGATGACAGATGGCGCACTCGTTCTCCTTGAAAGTGTGAGGATTCGGCTCCAGGCAATACACCAGCAGGGAGAGGGAGCAAAGAAAAAGTATGGAAAAGCAAACGGTTTTTTTCATATCGGCAAAAAATTACAGCTTGTATTTCTCAAGCAGAAAGGAAATCTTTCCCGAAATTTTCTCTATCTCCCGCAAATGCTCTTCTCCTCCCTGTCCCCCGCTTTCCAGCTTTTTTATCACGTTTTCCATGCAGGCGACTTCCCTGCTGATTGTATCAAAGGTGTTGTGGAAACCATCAACCATAAAATTCATCTCATCAGCCAGAGGCTGAATGACGTCGGTGCGCCGCAAAGCAACTCGTTTCCCAACCTCCCCGTCACGGACCTGGCGGGCGAAGAGACGCAACCGGTAAATAGGTCCTGCAACCCGGTGGGAATAAAGCACCGTAATGATCAGGATGCAGGCAAGGGCGACAAGAACCGTGCTGCCGTATATAAGCAGCGATTTATAGAAAATATCCTGTTCAAGGCGGGCAAGCATGCGAAATCCTTCACCGTAGGTCGGACCTATGGATTGCCCCATCATGAAAAAAAAGACCACGGCCGTGGCAATGAGGCCGCCGATAAAAATCAGGCCGCATTGCATGACCACCCCGCGAGGATAGGACCCGTCTATGATCTGTTTTGTCTGAACATCACTCACGACGCACCACCTTCTTTTTTGTTTTCATTCGGCGCAGCCTGACCTTGCCCCACTTCTCCCCTGGCATTGCGATCATACTGCCGTGGCTGATGGCATCCCGGAGCGCAGCTGCCGCCGCTTTCCGTTTTCCGGAAAGCAACCGGCATTCGCCAATCCCCGAAGGATACCGCGTCGGCCATCAATTTCTCCTGTTCCGCGCCATGGATGCCATGGCAAAGCTTACAGCTTCTTCCCCGATTCGGTTTATTCACATGAAGGTAATGAAGATTATGGATGCCGTTACGGAACCCGGTGGAATAGGACGTATCCGGAAACATAAGCAGATCTCGCTTGTGACAGGAAAAACAGAGCTTGTAGGCATTTTCGTCATAATTGATGAACAGCTCGGTGGAATAAGTGTCCGGCAACAGCTTCTTTCCCATGTCGCCATGGGGATTGTGGCAGAGCCGGCATGACGTGTTTGTAACCGGCGAATGCATGATGCGATGCCGGAAAACATCTTCATGACAGGACGCGCACATATCTTCAAGAAGAACGGGTTTCTTCCCCCCGGCACCATGATCATCCGCCACCTCAAGATGACAGTCGGCGCAGCCCTTACCCTCGGGATGCATTGCCGTCTTGTCCTGAAAGCCGCTATGGCAGGCCTCCGTCACACAAGCCGGCTGGGCACGGCAATCGTCGACCAGGGGCAAGAGCGTTAAAAAAAGAGCAAGCAACACGGTGAAAAGCATCATAGGGGGTTTCCGTATTTTGAAAAGCAGTCTCTTTGCCTCATCCGAAAAAACATGTCACGCATTCTTTATCCTCATTCCGCAGTCCCGAATCCCCAATCAAAAAAGCTATTTCAGGAAATAGGGCGTATCCCCGCCATGGGCATCATGGCAATTAACGCATTCCATATTATTTTTCATGACCAGTTCGTGCATTTGCGAGGCCAACCTCTCTTCCTGGTGGCATTTGGAACAGATGGCGCTGACACTTTCCTGCAGCAGCGACTTATGCTCGGAAGTATGGGGAACATGACAGGCAAGGCATTCCCGTACCGCCACCGGTCCGTGAATGTATTTCCCTTTGACAAAACCGACATGGCAGACCTCGCACAGCTGGTTCGCCGGCACAATGAGGAGATTTTTATTCTTAAAATCATGACACCCCTGGCAGTTTTTCTCCGCATACGGAGGATGACTTGATCCGGCGGTAACGATTTTTTCATCTTCGATGGACCCTGCGGTTGCTTCGGCAAGACGGGTTTCATAATAGGTATTGAACAGGTCCTCCATGTTGTCCTCGCAGAGCTGGTCAAGCGGCGGCAGCTCAGGCACCCCGTCAAAAAAATCAGTCAGCCTTTTATGATTTACCAACGGATCAGCGGAGCATCCGAACAACAGCATCGCAACAGCGCAATACGCGAAAAAAATTGAAAATAACTGTTTCATTGTTTTGTCGGCTCGGTATCTAACGGCTCGAGATCGCTATCCAACGGCGCGGCATCTTTTTGCTTCACATCGGGTTCCTGCGTCTCCCGAGGTTCCTGCGGCGTGGCGTCCTTCGGTTTCGGTTCCTCTCTTTTCGAATAATCAACAGGCTCATTGCGATCGTAATTCAGGGAACGATGGCATCCGGGCACACATCCCCCGCCGGTTTCGGTTGCTTCAAACCTGATGGGAATGGTCCAGTTGCCAAAAGGAATTCCGTCGGGGTTGATCAACTTTTCACCATCGCTGGCATGGAGACTATGGCAGGCACGGCATGTTCTGCCTTTTTGTTTTCGCGCCACATGCCTGAAATGGAGATTGTCGGAACCATTGCGAAAGGCCGTCTGCTCCTTGACCGGCTGGGCGGTCAGCAATTCCTTGTCGTGGCAACGGAAACAGAAATCATACTGGTCAGGCTGAAATGATGCGTAAAATGCTTGCGGGAAAGGACCATTCAGCAGTTTTGGATACCCTCCTCCGTGCGTTTCATGACATTCAATACACTGCCCGTCGGCCACCGGGCCATGCACCACTTTTTTCCCCTCGATCTCCCGGCGGATATTGCGCAACCCGTCAGGCTTGGCTGCGTCGCTTTCTCCATGGCAGCCGAAACAGAGGTCCTGCCCCTCTTTTTTCAGCAGGGAGGGATATTCGGCAAAATGGGCAAAATGACAATTGCCGCAGCGCTGACCGACATACAGCGCCTTGTGTTTGGCCAACGACGTATCATATTTCTTTTTGATATCCGCGTGGCAAGCGAAACAGAGATCTGTGCCGTCTCCTTTCAGCAGGCCGGCACTTTCACTGCTGTGGGGAAGATGACAGGCGCCGCAGTCCTGCTCGGTAATGGCGGAGTGAAGAAAAGAGGCGTTCTTCATGGACTGGGCAAAATCCTGGTGGCAGCCGAGACAGAGCTGCCGGAGTTCCATTTTCAACAGGGGCGCCTGATCGGCGGAATGGGGATCATGACAGGTGGTGCAGGCGCCTGAAGCAGACGGTCCATGCCGACGTTTGCCGTCAAAACCTTGCCGGTCATGGCAGGAAAAACAGAGGTCGCCTCCGTCCTGAATCAGATGGAAATCACCGTTCGTGCCTGATGGATGGGTTTCATTTACGGCAATATGACAGGAATGACAATCGCCTTCCGCCACCGGTGCGTGAATATGCCTTTTTTCCTGCAGTATCGTGTGACAACCGTTGGCAAGACAGCCCGCCGCGGCAAGACAGGAATTCACTCCGGCCGGGGCAAGGAGAAAAAGGGTAACGATGCCGTATACAACAGGATTACCGGTTCGCGAAATGAGTTTCTTTTTCATTTCGCGGACAATCGCCCGCCGCTCGATTATTAAATCCATCAGGCGCATACCATTTTTTCTTTATTGATCCAGCACGAACTTGTTGGTACTGGCTTTCGTGGCCCACAAATCATGAGCCACATCATGACAGTCAACGCACTTTTCAAATTTTTCCCAAATTTCATCAGGATGGGGTTCGCCATGGCAATCCAGACATTTGGGAATCATGCCGTGCCTGCCAACGTGACACGTTACACAGGCGACATTCCGGTGTTTTGACCATGTATCTGCCATTGTTTCATAAATTTTCGTGTGGCATGAACCGCAATCCTCGGACGGAATGGTTTCACCATAGGTCACGACCAAAGGCATATGCGCCCTGTGGCATGTTCGGCAACTCTCCGGACCCATGGTGTCCGAATGGGGCAGGTGGCAGTTCTGGCATGGCTGAATCTGTCCATGGTACCAATGACAGGCCGTGCACTGAAATTTCGTGTGAATGCTTGGGTGTTCCCTCAGCTGCTCGACCTGCTCTTCATGACACGTCAGACAGGGTCCGGTTATATCACGGGTCAGATGAATTTCCAAGGGGTTATGGGGATTCTGATGACAGGTAGTGCACCCTGCCAGGGAAAAATGCGCTTCATTCCGGTGGCAATCGGCACAGGCGGGAATAATTTCCATGTCCGCGGGCGGATGCCCCCGGTGGCAGTCAAGACAGAGCTCCGTATGGGCCGCACCTTTTCGCTGAAGAGTTTGGACAACATCCTGATGACATTTTCTGCAGTCGCCGGCAGTGACCTTTGCACGCACTTCCGATTTCCGCGGCAACGGATCAGACGAAGCAGCCTCCGATACCCGCGCAGGCAGGAACAAAACGAAGCAGATCAAGATCATATAATATGAATTATTCTTTAATTCCATCAGTTTGATTGTTGACAAAAAAAAAAGGTGATGTCAAGTTATGAAAATAATATTTATGTCAAAGCGTTATCCCGTCTTTTCACTCAAGGCAACAGACCATGAAGGGCTCTGATGTCATGTACTTATTCCACGTTCTTCTTCATTCGATCCCTGGTGCACACAGATGAATCCAAAAAAATACTCCCTGGTCGTTTTCATCCTTCTTCTGACCACCAGCTGCGCCTGGATACGGTCCGGCAAAGAAAACGATGCCGATGCGCCGGATAAAAAAATTGACGGCAAATGCATCGCCGGCGATTGTGCCAATGGCCAGGGCACCTGGCTTTATGACGACGGCAGACGTTACGAAGGAACGTTTCTTGCCGGAAGAGCCGGTGGTACGGGAACACTTTTCATGCCCTCCGGTTCAACCTACGAGGGCAAATTCAAATACGGCCAGTATGACGGCGGCGGCTACGTGCTTTTTGCCGACGGAACCGATGCGGAATGCGAGCGGGGAAACTGCGTGACCGGCCGCGGCATCATGCTGTGGGCTGACGGTTCCCGTTACAGTGGTGAATTCAAAAACGAAATCCGGGAAGGCTTCGGCGGACTCATTTTTGACGACGGCACCACCTATTCCGGCGATTTTGCCGACAACAAATACAACGGTGAAGGAACTCTCACCCTGCCCGACGGAACCAAGTACCGCGGCACGTTCAAGCAGGGCCTTTTTCATGGTGAAATAAACATCACCTTTCCCGCCAAGCAGCAATTTCTGGGCGAATTCAACAAAGGCAAGGTGGTGGAAGGTCAGGGACGCATCACTTTCCCCAACAACACCAAAGGCCAGTGCGTTGCCGGCAACTGCCTGGACGGCAACGGTACGCTTGAACTGGAGGACGGCTCGGTCTACCAGGGCCAATTCGCCAAATGCCGCCGGCATGGATACGGCGCATATACCTTTGCCGGCGGGTCGAAATACGAAGGCCAATACCTTGAAGGCAAACGCAACGGCAAGGGCAAATTCACTTTTTCCACCGGGCTCACCTATGAAGGAGCTTACAAAGACGGCAAACGGCACGGGGAAGGAATCTTCACCTTCCCCAACGGCCATACCTATAAGGCTTACTTCGTTGACGGTGAAATGGTCAAGTAACGCGGGCGTTCATGCGTTCCAGCGCATAAATGCATATCGCTGGAACGTTTCTCTCCCCTCTATTTTTCCATTTTTTCCGGAGCAGTCGGAACATTATCCTTCAGCTCATCCAGCAGAATTTCAATTTTGGCGTCTTTCCTCAGCTCCGCAACCCACTCGGCCCGGCGCTTCTCCTGCAGATAAAGCGAAAGTCGGTCTTCCAGCATGGTCTTCGCCTCCTCCTCGGTCATATCACGGGAAGGATCCTTCTGCAGCACCTCAAAGATGTGGAAGGTGCCGTTGTCCTCCACCACATCACTGAACTGGCCGATCTGCATGCCCAGCATTTTTTCAAAAATCAGCGGGTATTTGTTCTTGTCAACCCGGATTTTGCGGACGATGAAGGTGCCGTCCAGCACAAGCTTGGAAAAATCGTTATTGTTCGCCTTCATCTGCGCCAGCAACCTTTCGGCCGTGGCCCTGGTGGCCTCCTTGTCGCTGCCGGCCATGACGAAAACCTCCTTGATGAAATATTCATCCGCCTTTCTCAGCTTGCCGGCTTCTTTATACTCCTTGTAAAGCTTGCCGACGGCTTCAGGGTCGCTTCCCTGTTTCTGGTAGACCTCGCGACCGGTGATGCCTTCAAGCAGCTGACCACGCTCGATACGAGCGCGAAGCTGCTCCTCGGTCATGGCGATGTCGGCAAGATAATTCCGGTATCCTTCATCCCCATAGCTGTTTTTCAGATTATCAATGACCTCCCGGACTTTCTCGGGCACGGGCTTAATGCCCTGTTTGACCGCCTCTTTTACCGCCAGCTCCTCAAAAACAAGACGAGCCATGGCGCGACGCTTGATCTCCAATGTCGTCGCTTCGTCCGGATCCTGAACGCCCTTGTAAAAACTGTTTGCCACCCGGTTCATCATGCCGAGCAGATCATACATGCTGATCTCCGCCCCATCGACCCGGGCAACGATCTCTTTTCGGGCCTCGGCTGTTTTTTGGCGGGCGGCCGCAATTTCTTCCTTTTCAGCCTGTGTCTGCTCCTGAACCTGTACGGCCGTCACCCCTTTTTCAGCCGAAGGTACCGGGGTACTGGCGATAACAGGTGAAGCTGAAAGCAGGGGACCAAGCAAAAGGGCAAACAGGGTGTATTTCATTCGCTTCATGGAAAGCTCCTTGGCAAAATTTTCGGTATCTGATGGATTGTGCAGCGGTAAATTTTTATATTAGACAAAATCTTACGGAGTTTGTTCTGCTCATACTAAGCTGAAACGTAAATCCTTGTCTAACACAAAAAAAGAAACCGAGACTCCCGACCAACGAATTTCAAGCAAAAAGAGCAGGCAGGTTTCCCTGCCTGCTCTTGGTTACATCCAGACAATGTCCGGATTGTTTACGGAAGTGTTACATGCAGGTCGCCATCCTCGGTTACGGTATAAATGGTCTGGTTGTATGAAGAATCATAAACCTTAACACTGATATCGTAGGATTTTCCACCAATTGTATAGGTGTGGGCAATGCCCGCGGCCAGCGTCGCCATGTTGGATACCGTGGTTGTCTTCCTGTCACCCCAGTAAATGTAAGCGCGAACGATGGAAGGATCGAAATTCAGACCGCTCAAAGTTACCGTCTTACCGGCAACAGCAGCGGTGAAATCGACTCCCAGAACCTCGGGCTCAACGATGACTGCACTGACGGTTACCGTCGTGCTGTCGCATACCGAAGACTCGTCGGCAATGGTTGCCGGATCGTCGTTGAGACAAACGGTCACGGAACCATTGTAGTCACCCTCGGCCGGATACTCGACAACTCTGACACCATTACCGTCATCACTGACCAGCGTGCTTCCGGCTGTATCGAAGCTGTAGCTGCAACCTTCGGCCCACGGTGTCAGGACGCCGTCCACAACCGAAGCGCAGGTTGACAGGGTGGCATTGTACTCAACCGTCAGATCCGTGTCCGCCGAAGCAAGAGCACTGAGTTTGGCATCCGCCACAAAGGTCTTGGCGGCAACGGCAACACTCGGGGTCATCAGCGCGGCAAGAGTCTGCTCCGGGTAACCAAGGTACTGGTTGGCGCTCTGTACGGTGGCGATGTGACGCTTACCGTCCATGGCGGTGGCTGCAGCCGAGGTACACGGAACAACCGCCGGAGTCATGGGGTTGGGTCCGCCCATGTAATCAAAGCAGTACTGTGCCTGATCCCATGAAGCAACATGGTTGACGTTGCTCGGATTCTGCTCGCCGCCGACAAGCCATTTTACCTTGGAGGTTGCAGGATCGTTGATGTCGCCATAGGACTGCTGCAGATCGATCTTGAAGCGGGAAACCGCCTCGGCGCGACTCAGCATCAAACCAAAGGGGTTGTGCTGAATTTCGGCCATATCGGTCATGGCGCCTTCACAGTCGGCGTCGGCCATACAGGCTCCGCCGTTGCGGAAACCGCCCGTACATGCGCCGGGTACGCCGCCAACCGGATCAGCACCGGTACAGGTACCGTTGATCATGCCGGCATAGGCTTCCATGCCGGGCATGCCGGCATAGTTCGGCATACAGTTGTTGACGGTCTGATCGGGCTTGGAGTCACCATTCATGTCCGGAGCCGGGCTGAAGCTGACCGGACCGGCGAACGGGTTACATCCCAGGGTGCCCGCGGTCTGCAGTTCTTTCAGCGCAAAGCCCTGGATACCGGCAACACCGTCGTACATACCAAGCTGCATGGCTGTTCCGGCCGGGAAGCCCATGGCCTGATCAAAGGTCATGGTCATCATGCCGACAACATGCTGCAACTGAGCGTTGCCGCCTGCGGTGCCGAACATCGGGTTATTGGAGAACCAGGACCAGGAAGCACACTCGGCCGTCATGTTGGGCGCGCCGGTCATGGGGTTGAAGTAGAAGTTGTGATGGTCGGTATTCGGATTGAGCATACCGCCCATGCCGTCGGTGGACATCTTGGTCGGATCGCCGGCGCCGCACATTGCTGCTGCGTCGAAATCAGCGAACATGGCCATCCAGTTCTTGACGATCTCATAGCCGCCGACACCAAATCCGGGCATACCGGCATTGGCGACGGGTTGAATGTATCCCTCGAAGAAACCAACTGAATAGGGTGAATAGTTGGGGCTTGCAGCGTTCATGGAGGAGTGACAGCTGACACAACCGCCGCGCTCGGATCCACCAAGGGCCCACTCTTTCGGCACAACGCCGTGGGTAACGTCAAAGTCAGCCTGGACAACGCTGAGGAATTTGACGAAACGAGCGTCGGAACCGTTGGCCTTGCTCTGGAAAGCACCCAGCATGGCGTTGATCTCGGCCTCGGTGTCGATCTCCCAGGAGTCAACGATCTGGAAGCCGTCAAACAGGGGCACGGTGTTGCCGCCGTTGAGACGCATGTCGAATGCCGGATTGTTGTCGCGAACAAACTCGGCAACCTGCTGCAGGTCACGGTTTTTCACCGGTGACTTGAAGGTGGCGGTGCCATTGGCGGTGTCCACGATATTATCGAACTCCTCGCCTGCCGCAACCATGCCGGCATCATCCTGCACCAATACGCCGCTGTTCGGCACCACTTCGTACCAGGTGGGCAGCAGGGAAGGCAGAATCGGATAAATCTTGCGTTCGCCGTTCTTGGTTACCCATTTGCGCACGGACGGAACCGTCTTATGGGTGCCTGTCACCAGGTCGAAGTTCCAGTCAAGGGTGTTCCTGAAGGTGCCGCGGGCAAAACCCGCGGTCCAGTCGCGGTATTTCAGGCGGCCGGGGGCGGAGTAGGTCTCGGGCACGTGACAGGTCACGCAGCCGATTTTGTCGATATGCAGCTGGGGCAGACCGTTATGCAGCGGCATCGGTGCATTGATGGTGCCGCCGTTGTCAACCAGCTTGGGGTTGTCGCGGTCGGTATGACAGCTCTCGCAACTGATCTTGGAATCAAGGTTGTTCTTGCTCTTGGTGTCCGGGAAGGAGTCTGCCTGGGCGAACTGATGGTCCATGGCAAAAACGCGCTCTGCCGGATAAACAAAGCCGTGAGCTTCCTTGGAGGGGAAATCCTCGTAGCCGGTGCCGGTGGTGGAACCGATCGCGTAATGACAGCTGGCGCACTCCATGCCGTTCTGGTCATGCACGTCGATATCCGGCATCTTGCCGGGGATCGGGTCACCTGCGTTGGGTACGGTGGCGGGATCCATATCCAGGGTGGAAGGGGCAAACATGGACATGCCCCAGCGGCCGTTGGTGCCGTAAGGATCGTTTTCTCCGGTGATCTTATGGGCGCGCTTGCCCATACCGGTCTTGCAGCCGAAATCGAACCAGTAATCGTCGTTCAAGGCACCCGGGCCGTTATCGGTGTCGAGATCACGCGCAGCTCCCATATTGCCGGACGGCATGGGGTTGGACGGATCATGAATAAGGCCGTAGTTACCGTAACCGGTACGCATGGCCATCATGCCGGGCAGACCCATGGTATTGTCGTCGCGGGCGTGGCAGACGGAGCAGTTTTCGCTCTTGGGAGTGGCGGCGATTTTTTCCGAGTCGACTTTAATACAAGCTGCCGTGGTGGTGTTGTTTAATCTGTAGGGTGTCGCATATTGGCCGGCGCATGCGCCGCCGGTGGAAGCCGCGTAGCTGTAGTCGGCACAGCCCGTCATATTGTAAACAACGTCACCGCTCAGACATTCACCGACGCTGTGGGTGCCGGAGTAATCAGTGCTTTGCTGCACGGCACCCGTACCCCAGTCAACACCGGTCAGCTGATTATCGGCGTCAAAGACACCCTTGGCGCCGGCGCCCATGGAGGCGATGAGATCCATCTTCCGCTGCTTGAGGCCGAAGTTACGGTTGAACATGTCATAATTCTGCACACCTGCTCCGTTATCAACGGTGCGGAGTCCGGGAATCATGGAGGTGCCGGAACAGGTCGGGTCGTTTGCCGGTCCGATGGGATTGGCCGGTCCGCAATCAAGGGTCTTCATCCAGGCGGAACCGGGGTTGGAGCCGTCCAGATGGCACATGAGACAGTCCATCTCGGCCTTGTTGCTTGCGCTCATAACGCCGACGGTGACGTTATCCCATGAGGTTTCGTCTTCCGCGGTGGCAAGATCATCGGGACGGGCATACTTCATTACAAAGGTGTCGCCGCCGCCTTCACCGATTGAGCCATAGGCCTCGAGGTCGCGGTTGTATTCAAGCTGGCCGCCGCCGACATGGCATACGCCACAGGTGTTGCCCCATTCCTGGGCACCCATTTCAGCGGAAAGAGGATTGGTTAAAGGATCTGCGTTTTTAGCCGCCAACTGGCGGTTTGAGGGGGGTCAGTACTTGCCGAACATGCCTGGGCTGGATTCCCAGAACTTGCCGCCCATGGCATGACGCAGATGGTTGCCGTAGTCTTCATTTCGTCCCTGCTGGGAATGACGGCCGGTGACAAAGCCGTGTTTGTAAGCCTCAACGGTGTAGGTTACCCACTCGACCTCGCCGGTGACCTCGTTCTGGATACCCTGGGTCTTGACCACGGTTTTCTGATCGCCGCCGCCGTCATAACTGCCGCGGGCGCCGGAAACGGATGTCGTTCCTTCAGGATCAACGCTGTAATTAACGACTTTGTTATGGCAGGCGCCACAGGTCGTTTTCGGGCTGTATGCGGTATTTTGGTCGGCAATAATATTGCCGGCGGCATCCCGCAACGGCACACTGGGATGACCGAAGGCATTAACTCCGACAATCAGGGCTGCCGTGGTCAAGGCTGATACCATCAAACCACTTTTATACCTTTTTCTCATTTTTCACTCCTTGGTTAGCTTCTTTTTTTTGTTCTTTCTTTGCGGATGAGCCAAAAACGGTTTGGGGGAACCGTTGCTAACTTCGACTTCCGGAAAGAATTTCATGCTTGTAACAACGCTTTTGGAAAATTGAGAATCTGACATCCCTATACAGCAATCAGCGTGCCTTCCTTTAAAATACATATAATTTTTCACATAACTAATCGGAATTTAAAGAATAACTTTTTTAAAAAATCCCAATTGGGTAACACTACCCCACTGTGCCGCATGGGTACATATAACCAAAAAAAACTTCACAAAAAAGACAGGCGAAATTTTCCTTCTGCGCCATTTGCCCCACATAGCGTTTTTTCACCCTTTACCGCGAATGGTTTCAAAAAAATCCAGCGACCACCGGGTAATAGGCACAAAAAAAGGGGAGGGGCAAAAAGCCCCTCCCCCATGCATTCCGCCCGGAAATTTACCGGCCGGAAGACGGCATTCGCGCACTAGGGAATCGCAACAAGCAGATCCGCATCCTCGGTTGCGGTGTAGTCGATTTTATTGTAAGCGGAATCGACGGTCTGCACCCGGATGGAATAATCACGGCCACCGCCGGTATAGATATGGCTGATCCCCGCCGCAAGCTCTGCTTGCGGATTCGTGGAGATGGTCGTTTTCCTGTCCCCCCAGTAGATAAAGGCCCGGGCAATTCCCTCCGGCAGCACGCCGGTGAGGAGAACCGTCTTGCCGTTGATCGCGACGGCAAAATCCGCATCCGCGGGAGGAGGTGCGACATTTTCCGCATGCACCGAGACAATCGCACTGTTTGTCTTGTTGGTGGTTGACTCGCGCAGGGTGAGGGTTGCGCTGTAATCCCCTTCCGCCGCATACTGATACACCATGACATCCGTGCCGTTGCCGCCGGTAATGACGCCGGCCCCGCCGAAATTCCACTCATAACCGCACTCCCGCTGTTCCACCGTACCGTCGACGTTCTCGTAGCAGGAGGACCGACTGGCATCAAAGGTGACGGTCCGGTCGATGTCCGGAGAATGAAGCCCGCTCAAATAAGGTGTGACCACCAGATCGGTGTTCATGCCCCAGCGCACCGGATCGGAATAGCCCCAGTAGGCATGACATGAATTGGTGGAGCAGGTGCCGCCGCCTTCGGCAAAGGTGTAAGTAAAGGCAAGAGGCAGATCTCCATCCGAGGAGCGCCCCGGAAAGGTCGGAGCAGGGAGCAGGTCATAGATCTTGTTGGAGTGCAATTGATGGTTGGCAATATTGGCATAATGGCAAAGTCCGCAATCCCCGTAGCCCTTGTCGGCATGAGCCGTGTGAGTGTCCTTGCGCGGATCATCGGGCCCCGTGTTCATGGGATAGGGATGACAACTGTCACAGGCAAGCGGCCCCGGGGTGTTCCACGACGGGGTGACATGTGAATTCATCCTGCCGTTTGACACCCAGCCGCCGTTGCTGTGACAGTAAACATTGGAGCAGGTCAGACTGCCGCCGCCGGTGACGGTGGTATCATCAACCCCTTCATAGCCATAGGGCGGGAGAATGGAGGATTGACCGTCATAGTTTGCGGCAACGCCGGCCGGATTGACCCCGAATCCGATCTGGATGCGGTTGTTGCCCGAAACAGGCGACTCCGGCATGCCGCCGGCATGACACATGTCACAGCTGAACTGAAAGCCGGAGGCACCGGCATGCAGGGCGTGCGCCCCTGCCGTGACGGAGCCGGTTGCGGACGGCACCAGAACGAGTCCGTCATCACCCTTGGGGATATCAAGCACCGGCGGATTGCCGTGACATGAATTGCAGCCGGCATTAAAACCGCTTTTATGGGCATGACAGCCGGTACAATCCTGACCGCTGTTGTGCAGGGCAAGCGTGCCATCGTTGCGCCAGTATTTTGTCCGGGTATGGCAGACCTGACAGACACCGTCCGGGGTGGAATCGTCTCCGCCCGGCCCGAACCCGTCGTTGACGGCAAAAGATGCGGGTCCATTGAAAAAAACCGTCTTGCCGTTGATTTCATTGCGGACCAGCTGGCCGTAAATCAGGGAAAAATCGGTTGATCCGGTGAGTGCCGCCCCGGCATGGACGCCGTTTACCGTGATGGAACCGGCATCGGCCGCCACCACCTCGGCGGAATAATCGACATATCCCGCAGGTGTTCTGGTGCTGTCAAAAAGCCCCAGGGTGACGGTAAAGATCAGCCCCCGTTCATTGCCGTTTTTGCTGCTCCATTTTGCCGGATCGCCCCAGAACGGATCAACGACGTTTAACGAATTGACAAAAAAGGTAGTGGTTTGGCCGTTCACCTGATAACTGCCGAATGTCCCGGATGCCAGGGGCAGGGTGCACTGGGCCGAGGTGTGGGGATCATGGCAGGTTTGACAGCTGAATCCGGCGTGGGAGTCGACCGCCGGGGCATCCAGCTTGGAGTAGTTGGCGCCGTCGGCATTATCATGGCAGGCCGTGCAAGCGGTGACGGTGCCCTGATGATCCGCATGACAGTCCAGGCAATCGATATTGTTTTCCAACCCATGGGGTGATTGGGCGGCCCATGCCGAACCATTGGCAAAAGCAAATCCAGCCAAACTCAACAGGACCCCTCTTCTCAAATTCTTTTTCATATGTTTCTCCCTTTCGACCTGACTCCTTCCTTATCAATAATAACCATGACACCGGTCGCACTCCTGCCCGTAATCATACCAGCGGTAGGGAAGCCCCCAGATCACCTTGGTCTCCTGGATGTGGCAGCCGATGTTGCTGCAGGTTCTGTCGGCCGGATCATAGGATGCGGCAGCCAGGTCATAATGTTTGGGAATACCGGAAGAGCCGCTGTAGGTAAAACCGTTCACCGTATCAAAGGCCACATCAACGGTGCCGTTGACATGACTGCTCTTGTCAAAAAGGGCCACGTCATCGTAAACCCGGCGAAAAGTTGCCGGGTCGATCGTCGTGGTGCTTGGCTCGCGCACCGTTTCATAATGGCAGGTGCGGCAGCTCAAGGCCTCATAGCCCATGTTCCAGACATGCAGATTTTCATAACCGTAGGGATCGACCCAGTAGTGGCTGTCCCCTGCCCCGCCGTCGTTATCCAGGGAACTGGTGGCCGGGGAATTGCCGTGACAGCCGTCACAGGTGAGTGATTGCCCGTTATCCCAGACAACGTCCCGGTAAATCCTGGTTGTGACGATATTGTCCGGTAACGGACGCGGCAGCGGGTCAACATACTTGTCCCAGCCCGTGGCTTCCGGCCAGGGCATGGGCACCGTGCCGTTCGTGGTCCAGCTGTTGGTACTGTGACAGTAGATATTGGAACAGGTACCGGTTGCCCCGTCATACGTGCCGCCGGCATTCAAGACCTTCAGGGAATCGGCCGGGGCAGCGGCATTTGCGAATTCAATATCCCCCCATACCCCGTTGCCGTGCGAGGCACTGTCCATGGGGTGGCAGTTGCCGCAGCCGATCATGTTGGCCGCGGCGGGAAGCCCACCGGCAAAATCAGCGGTGATCCGCAGATCGCCGTAAGTCAGCGTTGCGTCACTCCCGGCAAAATGAGCAAAATGAGCTCCGGTTGCCGGGGGCAGCTCATGACACGAGCCGCATTCCCCCTTGGGGCTCGTGCAATCATTCCAGACATGACAATTGGAACAGGGAGTGTCGCCGAATGCCGCGTAACTCATGGAAGGGACGGCAATGCCAAGAATCGCCGAAAAAACGATATACGGATTCTTCTTCATATTCTTTTCCCTCTTTTGTGGAACTGCTGTCTGACGAGGACAGGAAATGCAAGGCCGTTGCCCGTCTCCTGCCTGTTTTTTTCACATCAATCACGGAATCCCTCCACGAGGAGCGGAATCCTCATCATGAAGCTCGCCGCTTTGTCCGCGCATGGCCTCAATTGAATTGATTTCCCCCTGGGATATTTGCTTTCAAGAAATATGCCACGCAGTGACACAAGGAAACCGGATGCGCCCGGATGAAAAAAGATCAGCTAACTATATTGAATTAAAATGATTTTATTTTTCCCTGAGTCCATACCCGGAAAATATTTCGGATTTCACCATGCCCGCCATTGGGTCATCATGCCCACACATGGCTCAAATCGCCCAAACCATCACGAATTCACCCATTCCATGAAATAGTACCGAAGGAAAGATGAAGCAAAAAAAATCTCTGTTCCCGCCGCCATTGCCTGTGGTAAGAAAAGTGATATCAAGAAGCCTTCACCGTGAAGAGGAAACAGTGAGTCTGCGAAAACTGAAGCGATCAAAAAAGAAAGGGAACGGAAAACTTTCCGGCGGCAATGCGGCTGAATTCTTCGCCATGGCGGATGAACACAAAAATCACGGCAGGCCGACGCAGGCTGTTTCCTGTTACCGCCAGGGCCTGCGGCTTGATCCGCGCCGTGCCGATGCCGTCAACAGCCTGGGCAACACCCTTCATCTGCTGGAAAGGACAGCAGAGGCCATTGCCTGTTACCGCTCCGCCTGCGAACTGCTGCCGGACTCCCCCCAGGTCCATTACAATCTCGGCACCGCACTTTACCAGGCAGGACAGATGAATGAAGCGATGGAACAACTGAACCAGACCATCGCTCTTGATCCGCGCTACGCGGAGGCATACGCCGGCCTCGGGGTGGCCCTGCAGGCCACAGGCGACCTGGAGGGAGCGCAGGCCGCTCTTCACAGGGCGATCGACCTCAAACCCGCCTATCCGGAAGCGCATCGTTTCCTGGGACTGGTGATGAAAGACTTGGGAGACATCGCCGGCGCCGTGGAAAAATTCACCGCGGTCCTGCGGGAAAACCCAAATGACGCGTTCACCCGCTATCTTCTGTCCCGCTATAAGAAATATACCGCCGCCGATGAAGGGGAAATCAGCAGCATCCTTTCCCAGCTCTCCGATCCCACGCTCACACCCGACAACGCCGTCTTTCTCCATTTTGCCCTGGGAAAGATTTTTGACGATTGCAAACAGCACGACAAGGCGTTCCATCATTACCAGCTGGCCAACCGCTTGAAACGGTCAACCTTTGAAACAGGTAAAATTTCCACCGGCATCGAACTCGGACGGATCAGACGAGCTTTCACCCCGCAACTCTTTTCCCGTTTGCGTGCCGCCGGCAACCCGAGCCGCATTCCGGTCTTTATCGTCGGCATGCCCCGTTCCGGCACCACCCTGGTTGAGCAGATCTGCGCCAGCCATTCCGGGGTCCACGGCGCGGGCGAACTGAAACTGATCCGTTTTCTGAAAGAAAAACTTCCTTCCCTCGGTTCCGGAAAAACGCCCTACCCCGAATGTCTGGCCATGGCGGACACGCAGGCAATGCAATGTCTGGGCGAAGAATACCTGGCCGGATTGCCGGGAAATTTGCCGAAAAACATCAGTCGAATAACCGACAAGATGCCCACCAACTTCATCGATCTCGGACTGATCCACATCCTTTTTCCCGGGGCGCGCATCATTCATTGCCGGCGTGACCCGCGCGACACCTGTCTTTCCAACTATTTCCAATATTTTGAAGAAGGCAACGAATGCTCATACGACCTTGAGGATCTGGCTCTTTATTATCGCAAGTACAGGGAACTGATGGCTTTTTGGCGGGTAATACTCCCGGCCGGGAGCATCCTGGAAATGGACTACGAGGAACTGGTGGGCAATTTTGCCGCGCAAAGCAGAAAACTGATTGATTTTCTCGGATTGAACTGGGAAGAAAGCTGCCTTGATTTTTTTAAAACCAAACGAATGGTGCATACAGCAAGCGACTGGCAGGTGCGCCAGCCGATCTACACCAAGTCGCTGCACCGCTGGCAAAACTATGAACCATATCTGCAGCCCCTGCTTCAGGGGCTGGCCTCCACCAGCAGATTGACCTGACAAACGGTGACGTCTGCCGATTAACAGATGTGCGCGCGCTGATCGCCACGCTCTGCCGGCAACAGGAGAAAACATGAACTACTACGGAATCATTTCCAAATAAAAAAGGGGCCAAATGGCCCCTTTTTTATTTGGAAGGAAGGGAAAGCGGATTATTTCACATGACAGGTCAAGCAGAATTTACTTTCGCGGTCAGACTTCCAGAGGAAGGTCTCACCGGTGTTCCGGGTGTTATGCACGTCATGGCAGGTAACACATTCCATCATCTCGCCGGCATAAAGCAGGGAGCGGATGGTGGTGCCGCTTGCGTCGACCACGGTGTCGGGATCGGCGATCTCATCGTCAACGGTTACAACGTCAAGGTAGCTGAAACCGATGGGATGATGGTTGGTCAGGTTGCCGCCGCCGCCGATCATGAACTGGTCGGCGATGGTTGCGACGCCGTGTTTCTGCGAATTGGCGCGCTGCGGATCACGGCCGTACTCGTTAACCGCCACGGAACCGTCATGGCAGGAAAGGCAAAGACGGGAAACCGATCCGGGATTGCCCAGGGTGGCGCGTCCGTTAAACAGATGGCGATCGGCAAACTGAGCGGGATCGGCATCAACACCAACTCCGGCCAGACCTGACTCGGCAGGCCCGTCACCGAAATCACTTTCATACAGATTGTAGAACTGGGTGGTGACCCCATGGTTCCACAGGGGCAGATAGGCGATACCGGCGGAATCAGCTTCCTGCATGGCATGGTGAGGCGCATGGCAGTAAATACAGATACGGTCCAGGGTATCGGTCTGGCCATAGAGACCGCCGACGCCGGTGGCGGTGCTCAGGTCATGTTTGGAACCGACAATACCGGTACCGGCCGGAGCATTCATTGAACCGGTGGTTGAGTTCTGCGCCTGAACGATTCCGACTGCCATAAAACCCATTGCTGCGGCTATAACCATACTTTTCTTCATCATCTTCTTTTCCTCCTGAGTGGTGATATTCTTCATCGTTAACATTTGTTACCGTTTTTTTGCTGCGTTGTTCTCATCTAGAACAAGCTCCTCGCATTTCCCTCATTCCATGATCGTTTCTGCATGGACCCTTGATGAACTTCATCTGACCTTTCACAATTTGCACAGGCCATGCCAATCAAAACCGATCTTTTTTAATTTCATTTTTTCCCTTTCATCACAGCCTGTTACAGAATATGTGACACAACAGGATATCCCCCCCACTTCTTTGCCGCAGCAACCCAATCGGGTCTTTTCACCCACTTGCCGTTGTTCAACGCTGTGGGCAAATGCCCCACATCCTCCCTGCGAGAAAATTCGCGGCATCGCCACAGGGCAAAATCAGCAGCATCGACGCAAGAGGGCCAAATAACACAAACACAAACAAAGACGGGGGGTTGTCATACGGGAAGAAAGGCAAGGCATGCCAAGGCGAAAAAAAGGAATAAAGCCGGTGATAACGACAATGAGGGACAGACCACGTTTATCTTGCTGCCCACCAGAAAACCGGTCTGTCCCGAATTGCCGTTATATTGAAAAATATTCGAAGGGAATGGCAGTCCGCGTAAAAGGCAAAAGGTCACGCGCTGAGATTCTCAGCGGCGAAAACCCAATTGATCAGTTTGTCGAGCACGGCATTGACGTAGTCCGCCCGGCGGTTCTGATAATCCAGGTAGTAGGCATGTTCCCACACGTCGATGGTCAAAAGCGGCTTCATGCCCTGGGTCAAAGGCAAGTCCGCGTTGCCGGTCTTGATTACCTTGAGCTTGTCGCTGTCCAGCACAAGCCAGGCCCAGCCACTGCCGAACTGGGTTGTCGCCGCTGTCAACAACTCCTTTTTGCACGCATCCACACTGTCAAACGAGGCTTCTATTTTCTGTTTGAGCGCTGCGGGCGGCTCCCCGCCGCCGTTGACTTTCAGACTGCGCCAGTAGAACGTGTGGTTCCAAATCTGGGCCGCGTTATTGAAAATGGCGGTCTTTTCAGTTTGGCCGGCTGTGGCGGCGATGATTTTTTCAAGGGAAAGGTCGGCAAACTCCGTTCCCGTCACCAGTTTGTTGAGGTTGTCGACATAACCTTTGTGATGCTTGCCGTAATGAAAGCCGATGGTCTTTGCGGATATCACCGGGGCAAGCGAGTTATCCGCGTAAGGCAGGGGCGGCAAAGTAAGCGCGGTTGTCGCTCGCACGCTGCCGGGAAATCCGCCCACGGCAAATAAGAGAGCTGCACCCGCAGAAGCACTGAGAAAATCACGGCGACTCAGGGCTGGAGAAATCGTAGTCTCTTGCGTATTCATTATGGCACCTCCTTTGTGTTGAAGAAAAAACCGAACACCCCCCGCAGGTGGGCGGATTTTCCGTTCATTGCGATATGAAACGAAAAAAAATGATCTGTAGCCCAAGGCCGTCCTGCTGGAGCGGACAGGACGGCTAATCATCGGCCGGACCCGATTTGCCGACTTGCGCGGCGGTTTTGCTGTTACTGTCAGGTATCCTGATAAATTCGTATAACGGGATTGCGTGGGTGTAAATAGGGCAAATTGCCGCATCTCTGCAGAAATGGGTATTTTTTCTTGGGGGGGGGACGACAGATGGAAACAGGACAGCGGCTCGCTGCGTGCAAAACCTGCCTTCGATTTTTCAGCACTTCAAGTTTTTCCCTTACTCACTATCAATATACGTGGCCTGCTCCCGATTCCCATGTAACAATTGGTTCGCTGATTGAAAGCGTTCTTCCACCTCCAAGCGGTCCTCGTCTTCCGGCAACCCGCCGGCTCCCCGCTGGCGATCATCCTGGCGTGCCGCAACAGCGTAACCCGGTCCTCTGACCGCTGTACGGATCCCGCGACTACGACGGCAATCGTTTCCAGCAGACGGATGGTCACCACTGTCGGCGATTCATTTTCCGGAAACAAAAAGGCCGCCGGAACTTTTGCTGGGATGGAGCTAAGCCGTTGTAAAAAAAATAACATGGCAGGAGAAATGCGCGGAACAGCATAAGGAGCCGTAACGAAATTAAAAAAACAACCATGGCATTCCGTAACGGCTGCTAAAAGAAGGAGCGCACCCGAAGTTCGATCTTGTTGCTGTTTTGTTTTTCACCGTATTCGGTCATGCCCCCGCCGGCCAGCCGGGAGAATCGAAGGCGCACCTCCCAGTTGGTGAAGCCGCTGTAGGTGATTTCCGGACTGAGGGAATAACTGCGGTCGTCAAGGTTGACGATGGCGGTGAGGCCGGGGGTGAAATAAAGCAGGTCAAAAGGGTCTTTGCCGGTAATCCTGGCATAGAGATAATCACGGCCGGTCTGTGGCCTTGCATAACCGCTTTCGCTGATGGCGGCTGCCTGCCGCAGCAGGGCGTCACCCCCGCCTGCCGAAAACGCACGGGAGCCATCGTCAATCAAGCGGAAGAAACGTTCTGTTTCCGTTTCACCGTAGCCGTCATCATTGTGGTAGAACTCGACAATCGAAGTGATGTCATTTTCCGTCAGGTAGCGGAGGCCCAGAAGATAACTGGTGTCGCTTATCTCCCGCGGGGCAAGTTGCCCGGCCTCGGTCAGCACCCGGTATTGCTGGTTGGGGACATGGGCCAGCTCACCGTGGATCTCGAAGTTGGTCGCCAGGTTTGTGGAAAAATCGACGCCGTAACGGGTGGTGCGGCTGTTGCCGGTGTACCAGATGAAATCGATATCCGTATCCAGATAAAGAAAATAGAGCTTGGCCGCCAGGTTGACATTATCCCGCACCCCGAAGTCCTCATTGACGCCTCGCCAGACCGGCAGGGCCACCGTGGTCAGCGCCATTGTTTTCAGGTCGCCGTCACGACTTTTGACCAGATCGAAACCCGCGCCGACATAACCTTCCATGGCCTCTTCCGGATTGTTGGGGTCCTTGGCCCGGTCGATGAAGCCCACCGGGCTCCAGGCATAGCCCTTGCCCCACTTGAATACCTTTTTGCCGAGATTGATGCCGAGGTTGGGACCGGCCTTGATGCCGGCAAACCCCTCAAAGATGTCGGCCCGGTCGGACCATCCCAGCTCATCCTGGCCGGCGGTACCCTGGAGAACCCAGTTCAGGGTGGTGATGCCGCGGCTGAGACTGCCGTCAAGCTGCAGGGTGGCGCTGCCGGCATCAAGGGCGGAACGGGGATTGCGGTAAAAAGCAAGGTCGGCCAACGCCCCGTGCTGGTTGATATCCAGATGTTCCCATTTGATTTCGGCGTATCCACCCCAGTCGATGCTTTTTTTCTTAAACGCACCCATATCGAAACTGTACTCCTCCTGGGCCGCCGGCAAGGAGGGGTCAAAAAAAAGAAGCAACGTCGTCAGCTGAAACAAAAGGCGGCGCAGCGGAAAATTATTTCCGCCCCGGTTCATCGCAGCTCATCCACCCGGGGCAGATAGTTGAGGGAAAAGACCTCGTCCGCCAGCTCTTTTTTGTTGATCCTGGCGTAAATCATCACCGATTTATAGCCCTTGTAGAGCGGACTGTCCGTTTCAAGCACCGAGGGACGCTTCAAACCGTCACCAAAGTCCTTGATTTCCTTGTAATAAAGGGTCTTGATCAGCATGCCGCTGACGGCGTAGCATTCGATGCCGGTCGGCACCATGGCCTTTTTGTCAACCCGCATCTTCAGGCGGTCATAGGCCACCGAGCCTGATTTGGCCTTCAGCTCGAGGATGTAGGCGTCGCCCTCTTCCGTCACGGCGACGGCATCGTACTCGGCGCCGTAGTCAAGGCGCAGGATGTCCGAGTTGTTGAAAACGCCGCCCACCACCGACTGGAGACTTGTTATGCGCAGAGGCTTGCCCACATTGGGAATGTAGAGCCACATATTGTCGCCCAGGCGCAGGGTGGCGCGGCCCTTTTCGCTGGCCGGGTCGAGAAACAGGGCCACCACCTTGTCCTGTCCCTTTTTCACCGAGTAGAGGACAAACTCCTTTTTCGTACCGTCCGGCTCGATATTGATGAGCTTGCGGTACATTTCATAGGATTCGGGCTGCAGGTTGCGGTCAACCCGGGCCAGGATTTCCGCGCCGTTCAAGGCGGACGACCAGCAATTGCCGGCGGTCGCGAAAAGCAGGAGCGCGGAAACAGACCAGATACTAACGATTTTCAAAATATGATTTGACAACGTCATCAACAACTCCTTTTTGTTCGGAATATTCAATCGCGTGTTGCCGCAAAGCCCTCTGCAGGCGGTCGCCGAACTTGCCGGCAATAAATACCGTCACGCCCTTGCCGTGGAGAAAATCCGCCGCATCAGCTCCGGCGTGGCCGGAGATATCGGCAACCGGATTCTTGACCGTTTCAAGCAAGGTACCGGCCTCATCGAATAAAAGAAAATATCCGGATCTGGCCGCCACCTCGCTGACAGGGCTGCGCCTGTCCGGTTTTTGCGCGGCCACGGCCAATTTCACCTCTCCGGCCCGGGCAAATGACGACAAGCACGTTATCAAGACCAGCAAGAGTATTAGCGCAAACCCTTTTCGCAGACGCATCGGCATCCTCCTTTTTTCAGATTTTCAGACATGACGCAGGGCATCAATGGGCTCCATCCGTGCCGCCTTGGCGGCCGGCTGGAGACTGGCCAGCACCGAGATGCCGATAACAATGACAACCACCGCGACAACATCGCCGGGCCGGAGGGTCGGCGCAAGCACCAGCCCCGCCTGCCGGCCGAAATCAAAACTTATTTTGGCGGCATGCATGGCTGTGACGGCAACCAGGCTGATCGCGGTGCCGACAGCGGTGCCGAGCACGCCGAGCAGGAAACCTTCGGCGACAAAGAGCCCCATGATTTTTGCCGGTCGCGTGCCGATGGCGGCAATGGTGCCGATTTCGTTGATCCGCTCATACACCGCCATGATCATGACATTCATGATACTGACCAGCACAATGGCCACCAGCATGATTTTGATGAACAGGGTCATCAAATCGATCATTTTGGCGATGTTGTAAAAAGGGGAGATTTTTTCCCAGGTATGGACTTCGAAAACAGGGTTTCCCTCCTTGTTTTTCAGCTCGCCCAACTGCTTCTCCAGGCGATTGAACACCGCGGGCAGGTCGTCCATGTCGTGAAGCCGCGCGGCGATCTCGCTGATCTCCACCCCCTCGATGCGCAGCAGGCTTTCGGCATCGTCCAGATGAATGATGCCGTCCCGGCCCCCCGGCCCGCTGATGCCCTCCAGCACGCCGCGCACGACAAAGGGCTGGCCGTTGACCGATCCTTGCCTGTTGGTGGCGACCAGGACAATGGTGTCGCCGACATTGACCTGCATGCCCTTGGCGATCAGATCCGGAATGAGGATCTCGCCCGGCTTGACCAGCCCCTCTTTTTCACCCTGGAGAATGCGGCCCATGAGCTGCGGCATGGCCCGGCTTTCCTGCTCCGGGATAACGGCATTAAGCCTGATATTGGTGGTTTCGTTGAAGTTGCTGAACATGGCGCCCAGCTTCAGTCGCACGGTAAAGGAGTCAATGGCCGGGTCGCTGCCCAGCACATCCTCCACCTTTGCCGTCTGTTTTTCATTGAGGTTGCGATTGAGCGGCAGATTGTCGATGGAGGCGAGATAGCCCTTGCGGTGGATCTGCAGATGGCCCAGCATGGAATCGGTGATCTGGCCGACCATCATCGCCTTGAACGAGCCGGAAACCGAGACAAAAAGCAGCACGGACACCACGCCCAGGGTAATCAGCGTGGCGGTCAGGAAGGTGCGCCGTTTGTAGCGGAGCAGGTTGCGCGCCGCCAGCTTGAAAATATTAAACATGGTCGGCACCTCCCTGTGTGGCGTTTTGCTGCAACCTGCCGTCCTCGATGGTGAAAATCGTTTCCACGCTGCTCACCAGTTTTTGGTCATGGGTGGAAAAAATGAAGGTTGTGCCGAACTCATCCCGCATATTTTTCATGAGGCTGATGACCTTGCCCGCCGTTTCCCGGTCGAGATTGGCGGTGGGCTCATCTGCCAGCACCAGTTTGGCGCTGGTGACAAGGGCCCGGGCCACGGCGACGCGCTGCTTCTGGCCGCCGGAAATCTGGTTCGGGTATTTGCCGGCCTGATCCGCCATGCCCACCGCGTCAAGCATGGCCATCACCCGCTTTTTTCGCTCCGCAACCGGCCGGTTCCGCACCATGAGGAGCGGATATTCGACGTTTTCATAGACCGTCAGCACCGGGATCAGATTGAAATCCTGGAACACGAACCCGATATTGGCGCCGCGAAAATCAGCGGCCTTTTTGCGGTCAAGACGGGTCATATCCGCGCCCGCCACGAACAGCCTGCCCGAAGTGGGCGGATCAAGGCAACCGATCATATTGAGCAGGGTGGACTTGCCGCTGCCCGACGGCCCGATAAAGGAAACAAAGGAGGCCGGTTCGATGCTGAAATCGACCCCCCGCACCGCCTTGACCTCGATATCTCCGGCAACGTATGTTTTTTCCAGTTGTCGCGCTTCGACGAGTGGCATGGTATTTTCCTCCTGACTCAGGATACTCTTTCATTGATCAAACCGCCAAAACCTTTTTCTTTCAGCCCCGGTACCCCTTATCCTCGGGCAATCCTTTCTGCCGCGCCGAGGCCACCGCCAGCTCGTCGCAGCGCTCGTTTTCCGGGTTGCCGGCGTGTCCCCGCACCCAGTTGAAGGTAATATCAAGCCCCTCAATCAACTCAAGCAGTTCCGCCCACAGATCAGGGTTGACGGCCGGCTTGCCGTCCGATTTGATCCAGCCTTTTTTCCGCCAGTTTTTCGCCCACCCCTTGGCGATGCCGTTGACCACATAACTTGAATCCGAATAAAGCGTCACCTTTTTGTGCCGCTCTTTCAGTTGCCGCAGGGCGACAATGCAGCCCATCAGCTCCATGCGATTATTGGTGGTCAGCCGGAAACCGCCGCTGAACTCCCGACGCATGCCGTCCCGGATCATGACGACGCCGTAGCCGCCGGGGCCCGGGTTGTTGATACTGCCGCCGTCGGTATAAATGACGATTTCACCGTCCACTGCTTCTGTCGGTATGGGACTTTCTTTTTTGCCGCTGTTTTTTTCTTTTTTATCGCCATATTCAGGCTTTCCCTGCCAGGCTTCCGCTTCCGCCCTGGTGGCAAAGCCCTTATAGATCGCCCCGGCAAAGCCTTTTACCTGGGCCTGGGCCGCGGGCCAGTTATCGTAGATGCCCGGTTCGTAACCCGCGACCACCGCATAAAACTTCTTTGCCGCCATAAATTTCCACAACCTCTTCTGTTTATTTGACCTAAGTCAATGAATATCACTATGCTGTAATGTATCATGGAGACACGAAACCAATCAAACATCTTCACCAGCAGGAGGAAATATGAAAACATTCGCCCTGGATCAGTCCCGAATCTTTGCCGAGGGAGGCATCCAAAAATTCCTGGTGCACGATTCCCCTTTTTTTAAAATCATCAACTTCAACATCAAGGCGGGCCAGACCTTTCCGGTCCATTCCCATCATGTCGAAGGACAGCTCTCCATTCAGGTCATCGAAGGAAGCGGAGAATTTCTGGGCGAAAACAATGCGGCCCTGCCCGCCAAAGCGGGCGACATCCTCATCTGCGACATCAGCGAGCCCCACGGCGCCCGGGCCGTCACCGACATGCGCCTCCTGGTGACCATCGCTCCGCCGATTTGACCATTGCCGACTGCGACGATGGGTTGGCAAAATCCTTTTTTCACCACGGAGCACACGGAGATCACAGAGAAATAATTTCTGAACTCCCGATGTCGTGACGTAATTTCAACAAGTTATGTCACCACTTCGGATTCCGGCCTGTTACCGGTTTTAGTGCCTGAAGTACTTCAAATCCTTCACGTACCTAAAGTGTAAAGTGCCTCAAGTGCCTCAAGTTAAAGGTGTTATCTGATCAGAAAGCACCGCCACTTCAAGTACTTTAGCCATTTTAAGTACTTGAGGCACTTGAAGTACTTGAGGCACTTTTTATTATTTGATGAAAGAGCAGCAGTAGTCGGCCAGCTCCCGCACCTTGAGGCTGAACTTTGCATTGGCGGGAACCTCGAACGCCTCGCCGCCCTTGACGGTTTTCCACGTGGAGTCGCCGGGCAGCAGCACATCAAGATCACCGGCCAGAATCTCCATGATCTCCTTGTCCGCCGTATTGAACTCGTAGTCGCCGGGCAGCATGACGCCAAGGGTCTTTTTGGAGCCATCCGGGAAAATGACGGTACGGCTGGTGACCTTGCCGCCGAAATAAACATTTGCTTTTTTAACCACCGACACATTGGTAAATTCAGACATGAATTTTTCTCCGAAATAACGTTAATAAGGGGGAAACAAATCTCACATTTGTCTCTACTACCGACTCCCCGCGGAAATAGCAACATCGTTTTTCAGGCGAATTTCCCCTCCCCCTGCGGCACAACGCCCGCTGGGGCGCGCTGTTTTTGTCCGCGTCAATCCGCCTTTTCCCTCGTGAAAGGCTGGACAAAACACCATGCTTCTGGTATAGGATAACGTTGTTTTGAACGGGCCCCTCAACCGGCCCGTTTTTCATTTTATGAACCATCGGCATGACAAAAGGGTACTTTGTGAGCAGTAAACTGTTAAAAGAAATTCAACGGCGCCGCACCTTCGGCATCATCAGCCACCCGGATGCGGGCAAGACCACTCTCACCGAAAAGCTGCTGCTCTTCGGCGGCGCCATTCAGATGGCAGGGGCGGTTAAATCGCGGAAAACCGCCAACCACGCGGTCAGCGACTGGATGGCCATCGAGCAGGAACGCGGTATTTCCGTCACCTCCTCAGTGATGAAATTCAATTACCGCGATTATGAAATCAACCTGCTTGACACGCCGGGCCATCAGGATTTTTCCGAAGACACCTACCGGGTTTTGACCGCGGTGGACAGCGCGCTCATGGTGATCGACAACGCCAAGGGAGTTGAGGCCCAGACCAAAAAACTGATGGAGGTCTGCCGCATGCGCAACACGCCGGTCATCACCTTCATCAACAAGCTGGACCGCGAGGGGCTCAATCCGCTCGACATCATGGCGGAAATCGAAGACAAACTGCAGATCGAGTGCGTCCCCCTGTCCTGGCCCATCGGCATGGGCAAAAGTTTCAAGGGCGTCTACAACATGTACCGGGACGAACTGCAGCTTTTCACCCCCAGCCAGGACACGCGCCCCCAGGATACGGTGGTGGTCAAGGACATCAACGACCCGAAACTCGATGAACTGCTGGGTCGGCAGGCGGATAAGCTGCGTGAGGACATCGAACTGCTCATGGGGGCGGCCAACCCCTTTGAACTCGATGAATACCTGAAGGCAAGCCAGACCCCGGTCTTTTTCGGCAGCGCCATCAACAACTTCGGCGTCAAGGAATTGCTGGACGCCTTTGTCGAACTGGCCCCGGCCCCCGGACCCAGGGAAACCCTGACCCGCACGGTCTTTCCGGAAGAAGAGACCTTTTCCGGTTTCACCTTTAAAATCCAGGCCAACATGAATCCGGCCCATCGGGACCGCATCGCCTTTTTCCGCATCTGCTCCGGCAAATTCACCCGGGGCATGAAGGTGCACCATCATCGACTGGGCAAGGATGTGTCCCTGGCCAATGCCACCATTTTCATGGCCCAGGACCGTTCCAATGTCGAGGAAGCCTACCCGGGCGACATCATCGGCATCCATAATCACGGCACCATCAAGATCGGCGACACCTTCACCGACAAAGAGCCCCTCAAATACACCGGCATTCCCAATTTCGCCCCGGAACATTTCCGCCGGGTGCTGCTGAAAAACCCCCTCAAGATGAAACAGCTCAACAAGGGTCTGGTGCAGCTGGCCGAAGAAGGCGCGGTGCAGCTCTTCCGTCCCTTGATGGGAAGCGACTACATCCTCGGCGCGGTCGGAGTTCTGCAGTTTGATGTCACCATGGCCCGCCTGAAAGCGGAATACGCAGTCGAGGCGATCTACGAAGGCATTAATTACGCCACCGCCCGCTGGGTGAGCTGCGACAACCGCAAAAAACTTGACGAGTTCAGACAGAAAAAACAGGCGAACCTGGCACTTGACGCGGAAGGACATCTCGCCTTCCTCGCCTCCAGCGAATGGTCTCTTTCCCGCACCATGGAGCAGTTCCCCGATATCACCTTCCACAAAACCCGTGAACACACCTGATATCCTTGCCGGCCTCTTTCCCGCCCGGCAAGGATCATCATGAAACACAACCGCCCCGGAAAAATCAGCCCGTGCAGACCTCCGCCATTTTTTTCTTGCATTATTTCAGTAATTAATTAAATTATAAAAACATCTCGAAACAACAAACCAAAACTGAAGAATCGCATGAAAGAAAAACAATCCCGCAAAACCCTGCAATGGATCATGGCTCCCCTGGTTCCCCTGGTTATCATTGGAGGATACTTCCAGCCCTATCTCGGCTACGTGCCGATCGCCATGCTGCTCGTTATGTTTGTCCTGACCCTCTTCCGAGGCAGGTTTTATTGCGGCTGGATCTGCGCCATGGGCGCTTTTCACGAAAGAATTCTGACCCTGATCAGCCTGAAAAAGCCCATTCTGCCGGTTTTCAAGGCCGGATGGTTCAGGTGGCTGCTTTTTACCCTGATGATGGGCCTCCTCGCCTTCCGGCTCATTGCCGCCGAGGGAGACCCGGAAAAAATCGGCGCCGCCTTTGTCATGATGTGGACCCTGTCCACCGGGCTTGCCGTCTTTATCGGGCTTGTCTGGAAACCACGATCATGGTGCAACATCTGTCCGATGGCAACGTTTCAGGGGCTCATCGCTCCGTGCAACTATCTTTTACAGGTGGAGTCATCCTGCCGGGAATGCGGCATCTGCCGCAAAAGCTGCCCGATTGAAACAAATCCGGGCTCCTTCAAATCCCAGGGATTCGTGCGGAGCAGCGAATGCATGCGCTGCGGCAACTGCGTGGTGAACTGCCCGAAAAACGCCCTGTCGTTTCAGAAAACCCCGCAGGAGGGGTGCTCGGTGCTGGTCAATCTCGGCATAAAACCACGACAGCTTGTGCAAAAACAAGGGTAAATCCGTCTGACGGCGACGCCCAATTCACCCACCTCACCATTCATTTTTCCAGTTGATTTTTTCTCCGGAAAAATGCACGCTGACAGTATCTTTTTTATATGAAACTCTCAGTTTGGGGGACAACAAAGTCCTTTTTTTTTAATTGTGTCAGAATCAGCCTCTGGCAGATAATTTTTATATTCGTAGTTCCGTAATACGGACTGACAATTCGTTGTACAGATGGCTGTCGGTCATGTTAGTGCCGCGCTCAATGGCTTCAGTTAACAATCGACCTCTGCTGACGTAATTTATTTCTTCGCAGGTCTTATTACCCTTATGATGCCGCAATGGGCACCAGTTCATAACCCAATTCTTTTGCCTTTCTTTTCAATATGGTTATCTTGTTCTCGGCATTCTTCCTGGAAAGATAATCCTCTCCAAGCTCTTTATATTCCTCACCATTCTTGATAATTGCGTAAATGGCCTTCAGTATCCGATGGGCTATTGCCACAATGGCTTTTCGTGGACCTAATCGGGCTCGAATCCGGTAATATTTGTCTCGGTAATACGTCCCTTTTGTTTTTACCGCCGCCCAGGCTATCTCCACCATGACAGTCTTGAAAACATGCTTGCGAACAGGCGACTTCCCGCTACGCCTTTTGCCTGCACTTTCATTGTTCCCCGGGCATAATCCTGACCAGGACGCCAGTGCCCCTGAGGAGGAAAACTCTTGCAGGGTTGGTCCAAGTTCACCGAGGACATATTGAGCAGAAACTTCATTTATCCCCGGAACAACATCAAGACGGCTGATTATGTCATCATGGCTGGACATCATTGCCTGCATCCGTTCTGTGATGATGGCTATTTCCGTCTCGATGATTGTGATCATCCTCATCAAACTCATCAGCAAGAAACGATGGTGATCTTCAAAAAAGCCCTGTATGCTTCGATACAACTCTTTTACTTTCGACTTCAAACTGCCCTTGGTGCATTGTTCTATTTGCTCAAGGCCGATTGGTGATTCCGCGGCACAGAGAAGCTCTATCAGATTCCGACCCGTTACTCCAAAAAGATCTGATACAACACTGTCGATCTTGATATTGGCCGTCTCGAAAACCTTATGAACACGTCTTTTGTGGTCTCCGAGACTTTGACTGTATTTCTTCCTGCTCCGACCCAATTCCCGCCAATGGCGAACTGACTTCTCGGGAATAAAGCTGCCACGGACAAGTCCTGCCTTGAACATTTACAAAAAAGCTGCGGCAGCCCGGTGCGGCAATAAAAAAGAGGAATGGAACATGAATCTCGAAAAATATTTTTCAGAAAAAAAGGAACCGGCGTCATGGCCACCAGTGCGGCAAACGGCATGGTCGACACGGCCATTTACTCGCGCCCGCATGTCCAGGGGAATGACAGGGTCGCCTTTATCATGCGCGACCATCTGACTCACAAGAACCTGCAGGAAAATGCGCATGCAAACTATCTTTTCCTGGAAGAGGGACACGGTTACAGCGGCGTGCGTCTTTTCCTGATCAAACTTGAAGAGAGCACCGACCATGCCTTGATAGAATCCATGACAAGGCGCAGTTTGACCGCCGAGGAGGACAAGGCCCGGGGAGAAAAATTTCTGGTGTGGTTCAAGGTGAACAAGGTGCTTCAGCTGATCGGCGGCACGGAAATACCCCTTGAATGATGAAATTATTTCATGACAACGGCTCAACCGATCAAGATCGGCATCAGCGCCTGTCTGCTCGGCCACCAGGTGCGTTACAACGGCGGCCATCAACACGACAGGTTGCTCACCGACACCCTTGGACAATTCATGGAATTTGTGCCGGTCTGTCCCGAGGTGGAATGCGGTCTGGGCATTCCCCGGGAAACCATGCGTCTGGTGGGTGACCCGGCCACCCCGCGCCTGGTGACCTCGAAAACCGGCATCGATCACACCGACAGGATGCAATCCTGGGCCGTCAAGAAAATAGCGGAGCTTGAACAGCAAGGGCTGCTCGGCTTTATTTTCAAAAGCAAGTCCCCTTCCAGCGGCATGGAACGGGTGCGGGTTTACGGCGAGGGCGCCTCGGTGCATCACAATGGGGTCGGCATATTCGCCCGCGCCTTCATGGACCATTTCCCCCTGTTGCCGGTGGAGGACGACGGCCGCCTGAACGACATCGGCCTGCGGGAAAACTTTATCGAGACCATTTTTGTCTGCCGCCGCTTGCGGGAGGTGCAGGCCGAGGGCAAAACCCTTGGCGGCCTGGTGAGCTTCCACAGCGACCACAAGCTGCAGATCATGGCCCACAGCGTCAAACATTACCAGACAATGGGAAGGCTGGTGGCCGAGGGCAAAAAACATCCGGTCCATGAGCTTTTCCGAATTTACGAACAACAACTCCTGGAGGCCATGCGTCTCAAGCCGACGATCAAAAAGCACGTCAATGTCCTGCAGCACATGGCGGGTTACTTCAAAAAAGAGCTGAGCAGCGATGAAAAACAGGAACTCGGGGAAATCATTGACCGCTACCACAAAACACTGGTGCCGCTCATCGTCCCCGTGACCCTGATCAACCACTACGTGCGCAAGTATAAATCAGACTACCTGGCTCGCCAGCATTACCTGAACCCGCATCCCCTGGAACTGAAACTGCGCAACCATGCCTGAGGCCGCTTGAACCCATGAAAATTCTGATCACCGGGGCCACCGGATATATCGGCAGACGACTGAAAGCGCGGCTGCTGGCCACAACGGATTACCGGCTCCGCCTGCTGGTACGCAACAAAAACAAGGTCAGCGCCGCGGTCCGCGACCAGGTCGAGATCATTGAGGGAGACACCTTTCATGAAGCGGCCCTGGACGAGGCCCTGCGCGGCATCGATGTCGCCTACTACCTCATCCACTCCATGGGTTCGGGCAGTGATTACCAATCCCTTGACCGCACCAGCGCGGAAAACTTCCGCGATGCGGCCATCCGGGCAGGAGTCCGGCGCATCATTTATCTTGGCGGCCTGGGCGTGAAAGAGACGGCAAGCTCCCATCTGTTGAGCCGCATTGAAACCGGAGAAATTCTCGGCGCCGGACCTGAAAAAATCCAGACCATCTGGTTCCGGGCCGGGGTGATTATCGGTTCCGGCAGCGCCAGTTTTGAAATCATCCGCAATCTGGTGCAGAAGCTGCCCCTCATGATCACCCCCCAATGGGTCACCACCATGACCCAGCCCATTGCGGTGGACGATGTTCTTTCCTACCTGGCCGCGGCGGCGGAAAGGGAGGTCAGCGGCAACATCACGGTCGACATCGGCGCAAACCCCATGAGCTTCCGGGAGATGATGCTGACCGCGGCAAAGGTCATGGGGCTTTCCCGCGGCATGATCCCGGTGCCGGTTTTAAGCCCCAGGCTCTCCTCCTACTGGCTCATCCTCTTCACCCCCGTCCCCTACAAACTTGCCGCCGCCCTGGTGGAAGGGCTGAAATCGGAAACCGTGGTGTTAAACGACCATGCCGCCCGTTTTTTCCCGGAAATCCGGCCCATGCCTTACAATGAAGCGGTTCGCACGGCCCTGCGCGAGATGGAGGAAAACCAGGTCATCAGCCGCTGGTGCGACAGCAGTGCAGGCGCGGCCTGCGATATCAAGAATCAGGACGACATATCTTCCGCCATCCTGCGCGACTGCAGGGAATACCCCCTGAAAGGCGCGTCCCCGGAAAAGGTGTTTGCCGCCGCCTGTTCCCTTGGCGGCGAACACGGCTGGTTCCGCTATCATTTTCTTTGGCAGTTGCGGGGGCTGATCGACAAACTGATGGGCGGCTATGGACTGAACCGGGGCAGGAGGGAACGCGGCCGGCTGCGGGTCGGCGATTCCCTGGATTTCTGGAAGGTGGCGGACATCAAGGAGAATAAACGCCTCCTGCTGCTGGCCCAGATGAAGGTGCCCGGCAAGGCCTGGCTTGAATTCGATATCCAGCCCGACAAAATAGTGCAGACCGCTCATTTCCTGCCCAAAGGGCTTTGGGGAAGACTTTACTGGTACAGTGTCCTTCCCCTGCACTCCCTGGTTTTTCCCAATCTCGCCAAACAGATTGTCCTTCAGGCCGGCAAAGAGCGATAACGGTTCATGCCCGCCTGCAGACAGTTCAATCCGTCGCCGGCGGCGGCGATACCGATATATTGTTTTCAGCGCGAAACAGGCCTCCAGGAATTCTCATTGTTTCTCCCTCCTTCGCGAAAGCGTCTCAAAGCAGTTTTTCGCATGTTGTCTGTATTTTGCTTCTTGAAAAAAAAATATTGATTCCCTGCCGCGGCATTTTGCCGCTGCGACAATTCACCGCACCCGCAAACACGGAAAGCACAAGGAGTGCCAATGCGTTGCCACAATGTGGGTGCATTTCGTTGTTTCTTACCACTAACTATTCGAATTTAAACAAATAAATTTATTTTCGCCTGATCGACTTCAAAAAAGCAAGCCCATGAGGTCGATGCGGTTGAGCAAACAAAAAAACAGGATCTCACGCCTTACTCACCAAAACCTGGTGAGCTGGCGACCAGAAACTGGCGGGCAGGCAACCCAGGCCAGGTGAGGTATGTGTTAGCAAAAGGAAAAAATTTGGCAAAAAATATTTTCCCCCATGAATTTAGTGGGTTGCGATGACGAATTGAAATGAATGAACGGGGGAACGAAACTTGCGATTTACGATTAACAGGATATTGCGATTTCTTCAATAAGTGGTAATAGGGAAGTCGCTACTTTGTAGGAGGGGAAAAACAATCACACGGGAGGGGAAAACGACCACAAATGACTAAAAATGCTGAAAATCGTATTCATCGTATCAGGTCAGGAGATGCATTTGTAACATGATGTTTTCTCAAAAAAAAATGAGGAGTGAAAATGAAAAAAACAAGAATCGGAAATTTCGGCATCTTTCTGCTTTGCAGCATAATGATGCTTGTCTGGTCCGGTGGCGCCTTGGCGGCGAAACCGTCGCCTACCACGGGAACCCTGAAGGGAAAGGTAACGGTAAGCGGCACGAATACGACAATCCCCGGCGCGCTTATCACGGCTGCGGGTTCGGCCGGGCAGTTTACGGTCCTGACAGGGTCCAGGGGAACCTACACCCTCAGCCTGCCTGCCGGGTCTTATAATGTCACCGCAGCAGCCGCAGGGTATAACAATCAAACTTTACCGGCCACGATTACAGTCGGTGTAACGACAACGCTCAATTTCTCGCTGACGAAGATTGTCGCGTCAACCGGTATTATCCGCGGCACGGTCACGGACAGCGCGACCGGGGCGGCCATAGCCGGCGCCCAGGTAACTACGTCCATCGGCGGCTATAGCGCCGTGACGGACAGTGCGGGCAGCTATGTCATGAATTCCGTGACCGCCGGCACCTATACGGTAACCGCCGCGGCAACGGGCTATACTCCGAAATCAGCCCAGACAACGGTCCAGGTGGGTCTTACCTCAACGGTTAATTTTACCCTTGACGTCCTGGTGGTTGCCGTGGGCATTACATCACTGACCGCCGATCCGGTGTCCTTTATCGAAGCGCAAACCGTATCGATCAACCTTGCCGCAATTATCACCGGCACCCCTTCATCTTTCACCTGGACGCAGGTTGCCGGACCGAAAGTGCCGCTGACCGGCGTTTCCGCAACCAGCGCGGTGGCTGATGTCAGCCTGCTTGCAGTTGCGGCTGAGGCTGATCTGGTTTTCCGTCTGGTGCTTGACGGAGATATCTCCAGGGATGTCACCGTCGCCGTTCAGCCGGCCGACATGGTCCCGGTGCTCGGCGCCAATGCCCAGATCGGCGGCTCCACCACGGCCGTTGCCCGATTCCAGTTTGGCGGGGCGGAGTGGTGTCTGTTCAATATCGGCACGGAGCTCAATGCCACCCCGGTGGGAGCGGTCAAGGGTCCCGTCTACAAGGTGGTTCTGCCGGAATTCACTTTCGGCATTGAGGTGGTGAGCTACAATGGCTCCATGTATGCCCTGGCCGCCATCGGCAATTCAGGCATCGCCGTGGTCAATATCACCGATCCGGCGCAGATGAGCGTGGTCAGTGTCACACCGGTCAACTACTATATGGATAACGTCACCTTCACCGAAACCGGCGGCTCCATTCTGACCGGCAATATCATGGCAAGCACCTCCGCGCCCATTGCCGACGTGGTTTCCGATGGGACGGACCTGTATATTGCCGACAACAAATTCGGCATCCACAAGACCTCGCTTGCCAACCTGTTCAATCGGGTTCTGGAAGCTGACGGCACCCTGCTGATTGACAGCGAAGTCTGCACCGTCCAATATGCAGGCGAAGCGCCCTGGGGCGGCCCCATTTCACTCAAACTCGTTAACCAGAAGCTGTTTGCCGCCATGGGTGTGCTGGGTCTGGGCATCTTTGACCCGGCCGGCCTGCAGCAGATAGCCCGCTATAATCTCTACACGGATGAGGCGAGAACGGAAGATTTCTTCGGCGCCATGGCCATTACCCAGACGGCGAGCAGTGATTCTGTCTCGGGAGATCTTTTTCTTGATGATTTTACCGGCATGCCGGACTATCGACAGGTCAATTACGAGATTACCGTGGTCATGAAGGGGACGGGCACCGGCGAGCCGACACCGTGGGCCGATCTGGAGCGCAGCGGCAAATGGTATTACGAGGCGCTCGATGTGGATGTAGCCGAGCAAAACGGCAGGAGCATCGCTTATATCGCCTGTTCGCTGGGCGGGGTCCTCGCGGTTGATGTGACGGGTTATGAGAATGCCTCCGCCGCAAACTTCCTCACCGCGCCATTTTTGGGCTATTTCCCGGCTGTGGCCGCTAACGGCCCTTATGACACGGAATCGATGCCGGCAAGTCTTCTCCCGTATGAAGGGGCGGGCATGCTGAAGGAAGCCGGAGTGACCGGAGTCGAGGTCAACGGCAATCAGCTGTATCTGACGGATCATTTTGCCGGACTGGTCATCCTGGACAATGCCGCGACACCGGACAGCAGCTGGCACAGCGCGGCATATCCATACAATAATGATACGGACGGCATAGCGGATAACAATGTGCCAGACTTTGAAGACATTACCAGCTATGACATGTCCCCCTGGGATCCGCTGGATAATGAATCCCTGCCCAAATGTTTTTACGAGGCCCCGGCCCTGCTCGCCACCCGCGAGCTGAATGGCCACGGCTACACCCTGCAACTGATGGACGCCCCGGCTCTCACCACGGCAGGCAGTGTTGACGTGCTTGAGTGCTCCGGCGCGGGCGGTTTTGTCTTTGTCGACATTCCCAATATAGCCGCACCACTCATGGAGGACAGATTTTCCATCCTGGCCTATTTCCCGACGACCGGCGAGATCGGAGCCGCGGTTGACGGGACAGCGACCCAAACCATTGCCATCGGTCATGCCGCTGGAGTTGACGCCACGGAGCATTATCTCTACGTCTCGGACGGCCCCCACGGTGTCAGTGCCTGGCAGATAACGGATG
Source organism: Desulfobulbaceae bacterium DB1 (assembly GCA_001914235.1). NCBI lineage: Bacteria > Pseudomonadati > Thermodesulfobacteriota > Desulfobulbia > Desulfobulbales > Desulfobulbaceae > Desulfobulbaceae bacterium DB1. Next base: position 50,858 of record MQUF01000004.1, on the reverse strand, counting down.
CCATGGGATACCCGACGGACGATATTCATCTGGTGGGGAATACCCTGCAGGATGAATACCCGATTGACGGCATTTACCCGGCCTCCCATACCGTGCGTAATGTGGTTGATGCGGAACGGGGCAAGACCTGGGCGCTGTGTGCCGGCAACGGTATGCGGCGGGTGCCCATTGATCTGGTGGAGGCGGGTGCCGGTTTAGTCGGTGCGCCGATCCTCATGCCCCTTGCCCAGACGGACAGCTTTGAGCATAATGCCGACTGGGGCGTGGTTCCCACCTTCAACTATCAGGATCAGGCCTATGATGTGGAGTTCGAGGGCAATTACGCCTTTGTGGCGGACGGCACCAACGGGCTGACCATCTATGATGTCACCAAAGACCCGACCAACAAAAATAGCGGATTTTTTGTCGGCAACATCGGCTACAATCTGGGCAATCCGCTGCTCGGCACCTCCTCGGGCGTTGAACTGTGGACAGACGCGGCAACCGGCAAAAAATATGCGGTGCTTGCCACCGGGCCCTATGGCGTCGGCATTGTCGATGTGAGTGATCTTGGCAATATGCGTCTGGTCAAGGTGTTTCAGCCCATCAAGTATGAAGACGGCGACGTCGGGGTGGCGGACGGTCAGGCCATTGATGTGGAAGTTATCGGCGACAAGGCCTATTTCACCTATGACAGCTTCGGCGTTCTCTGCTATGCCATGGCGGATCTGATCGCTGCTGTTCCCGAAGGCGTCAGTCCCACCGAGCTGTTTCTGAAGAACATGGACGGCACGGTGGTGTACGACTACCGGCCGGTGGCCCTGGGCCGTTTCAAGCTGCAGTATGTTCCGGGCTATGAAACGGTTTCCGGCGGGGCGGTAAGAATGGACTACACCCAGCAGAACGGCGGTCTGTATCTGTATGTCGGTTTTGGTGAGGCAGGACTCGTCAAGATCAATTACACGGACTCAGCCAACCCGCTTCTGGCCGGGATCCATGACACCGCGGCCGAGGCGGTGGATGTCGTGATTGCCAACGGCCGTCTGTATGTGGCCGACGGCGGGGGAGGACTCGTATTTCTGAAGTAGCTTCGTTGATCCGCCAGAGGGGAGGAGAAGTCTCTGGTTTTCTCCCCTCAGACAGTACTCCCGAAGGTAAAAAAAACGCGCAGGTTTCTGCGCGTTTTTTTTGCCGTTTATATATTATCAACGGCAGGTCTTCTTGCCGCCGGGGTCACACCGCATCCGGATACGGAAACTCGGGATGATCGAGCAGTTTGCGCATGCGCTGTTTTTTCTTGGTGTGGGCGTCATGGAAATTGACCAGCTTTTCCACAAACTCCAACACCTGCTCTTCCGTGGCCCTGGCCAGAATGCGCCGCCCTTCCCTGGGGTACGGTCCGCCTTTGCCGCCGGCATACAGTTCAAATCCGGCCCTGCTGGCGACAATACCGATATCGGTTGTTTTCGGCGCGGAACAGCAAAGCGGGCAGGCGGCTACGGCAATCTTGAATTTCGGCTTGGTCTGCGCCTTGTCCGCAAAGCGGGCGAGAATTTTCGAGGAAAGCAGTTCCGTATCAATAATGCCCAGGTTGCAGTGGGTTTCACCGACGCACACCCTGGGCAGCGGGAATTTCCCCGGCCCCTTGAACTGGGCGCCCAGCGCCGCCAGCTCGGCCTTCACGGTATCCGCCACATCCTCCGGCACATTGATCAATCGCAGATTCTGGGTAAGCGAAAGATAAACGCCAAGCCCGTATCGCTCGGCAAGCTCATGGGCCTTGCCCATGACGGCGAGCGGCAAACGGCCGGCGGGCAGCAAGACGGTAATATTCATCTGTCATTCCTTTTTCATCGTGTTGTTTTTTGCAAAACGGCGGCCTGCGCCGACACCATGGTCCGCTTGTGCCCTTTCCAGTCATAAAATCTTTTCTATACTCGAATTTTTCCTCCCTTTCAAAAAGAAATTTCTGGCCCTTTCCGTCCGCACCGGTTAAATAAAAAAACTCAAACAGACATGACAGGAGAACACCATGGGACATCATTCAAGCAATCCTTACCGCGCAGGCAACAAAGCAGTGAGGGCAATTGACCGGAAAAGGGAACAGGAACGCAAAATAATGCTTTCATCGGCATACAAATTTGCCGACGAGCTTGCACAAAAACTGGTTCAGCGCCTGATGGATCAGCATATTATTGAAACCACCTCGGACAGCGCCATCAGGGAAGTATTCGCCAACCTGCTGAAAAACCTTCAGGACATGGAAGAGTTTGACCTGCAGTTTAAAATTGCCCCCTTGCGGCAACTTGCGGCCAATCCGAACTTCATCAGCCTCTACCTGACCCAGTACATCATCGAGGATCTGGTTAATCACTCAAAGATCGAGGATGTCTTTGGCGACGATGTTGATATCTACAAGGCGGTTGACTCGATTCTGAACAAGATTCGCCCTGAAGACATATAAAAAGCGCCTTTCTGCATGAATGCGCAGCATCCCACCCGTTTGCCTTCGCTGGTTTTTGCCAATGCAAACGGTGAAATACAGGATTTTCCGGAACTGGAAATGGCGGGGCGAAGCGGCTCCTGGTTTTTCAGACCGGAACTGGAAGACATCATTCCCCTGCCCGAAGGCAGTGAGCTGTTTGTCCTGCCGAACCGCTTGCCCATCGGTATTGAAAAAGAAAGCGGCGACCCGGTTCTGCTTGATGTCGACCCCTATGATTCCAGCAGCCCCATCCAGGCAGTGGCTGCCTTCATGGCCCCGGCCCATACCGCCATTTATTCCGCCGCCTTTGAAAAAGCAACCCCGGACGTCGATCACCTTCCCCTTTTCGCCTATACCGCCGTCGGCTGGCTTGACGACCGCTTCTGGGTCTGCGGTTTCCGCAGCGACGACGACATCCGCCAGGAAAGCGCCGGTTTCAACCCCTCTCAGATCAAGAAAAAAACAACCGGCAAGATGAAGGCCTTCCCGGCCAACCGCCTTATCCAACACCTGGGAAAATGCAGCCTTACCTACAGCTGTCCGGCGGCAAAAAATTATTTCCTCGGCCGCTATGAGGCGCCGCTGCCCACCTCGCCCGCCTGCAACGCCAACTGTGTCGGCTGCATCTCCCTGCAGCCCTCGGGATGTTGCCCGTCCACCCAGGAACGTATCCGCTTTGTGCCGAAACCGGCGGAAATCGCCGAGGTGGCGGTGGCGCATCTCAACACCGCGCCCAGGCCGGTGGTCAGCTTCGGCCAGGGTTGCGAAGGGGAACCACTGCTGCAGCACGCGACCATTGAAAAGGCCATCCAGCTGATCCGCAAACAAACGGACAAGGGAACAATCAATTTAAACAGCAACGCCAGCCTGCCGGAGGCGGTGGAACGCCTGGCGGCGGCGGGGCTTGATTCCATCCGGGTCAGCATGAACAGCGCCCGCAAGGGATGCCACACCCTTTATTACCGGCCCCAGGGCTTTTCCTTTAAAAACGTGCTCGAATCGATCCTGGTGATGAAAAAAGCGGGGCGCTTCGTGTCCCTCAACTATTTCATCCTGCCGGGATTTACCGATGATCCGGATGAATACGCCGCCCTGTGCGACATCGTTGACCTCTACCGACCCGACCTCATCCAATTGCGCAACCTCAACATGGACCCGGACTGGTACTTTGACACCGTGCAGCATCCGGCCAGGGGAAAGCCGATGGGCATGCGGGCCTGGCTGCAGCAGCTGAAAACCCGTTTCCCCGAACTGCGCTTCGGCTATTTCAATCCGCCGCTGCGATAAAAAAAACCGGGACCATCTTCGCATGGCCCCGGTTTTTTTGTGTGACGCGGATCTGAAAAAAACCGATCCTTATCTGCCGTTTCGCATCATCCCGCCGTCGTTCAGGGTATTGAGGAAGGCGACAATGTCATCGATTTGCGCCTCGGTCAACCCCATGCTTCCCGTGGCGTCGCTCAGATTGGCCGCCACGTCGGGGGTAAAGCCGCTCCGGTCATTGATAAAGGAAACCATGTCCCGCAGGGTGGCAAAAGAACCGTTATGGGTGTATGGCGCGGTCAGGGCAATGTTGCGCAGGGTCGGCACCTTGAATTTGCCGTCCTCCCCTTCCTTGACAAAGCCGAGTCCGAGATCGTCATCAGTATCATCGGCAGGGTCGGAAATCATCGGATTTTCCGGCACGCCGATATTGACATAGCCGTAGTTGGTGAAAAGCGCGGCCGGCTCGGAGCCGACGACAACATCCGGATGACATGACGCGCAGTTGGCTTTAAAAAGAGCGGCGCCGTTTTGTTCCTGGGCGTTCAGCGTGCCGTTGTCGAACTTTGAATCAAACGGGCTGACCTCGGAAGAGCGCTCATAGGCGGCCACCATGCGGGCGATCATTTCATAGGCGTAATCGACCTTGAAATCGAGAAAGCCGTCCGGGGTGTCGTCGTCGCCGTAAATGGCAAAGAATTCAGGGCCGAAATATTCGACATACAGGTGGGCATATTGAGACGCGGCAACCCGTTCCACCACGGCACCGGCGGACGGCATATTCATTTCCACCGGGTTCAGTGGCGGACCCTGGGCCTGCTCGGCCAGCGGATCGCCAAGCACTTCACCGGTTTTTCTGCCGTCCCAGAACATACCGCCGAACCACTCGCCGTCCTCATTCTGCTGGAGAATCGGACTGTATCCGCAATAGGCGGCCGTGGGGGCGTTGCGGCCGCCTTTGGAAACACCGTCGTCGCCAAGGGAGACAATGGTGTTATAGGGGTCGCGGCTGTTGGTCGGATCGGCAAAGCCGGAGGAGCGGTGATGACAGGTGGCGCATGACTGGGTGCTGTTCAAGGACAGGTCCTTATCCATGTAAACGTGTCTGCCCATCTGCTCTTCAAGGGTAAGAGCAAAGGCGCTGCCGGCAACCAGAACCAGTGACATTACCGCTGATGACAATAACACTTTTTTCATTTTGATCTCCTTTTCAAATTTTAATAAATATTTAATAGTTGCCCAACTATTAAAGTTCGTAACTATTATTATATTTTAATCTGGAAAAGACAATGCGGCATAATGTCGCATGACCCGGAATGACAAAAAAAACGAAGCGAAGTTCTTTTGTCTTGGAGCTGAAGGGATCTTCTGAGTATTATTGACGGCATTATCATAAGTCGTCACCCGTGAAGACAGGCCGGAGAAAGCGTATGTACGTAATTCAGATTTTTCAGGACCGGCACCTGTCTTACTTAACACGATATCCAGGTAAAAAGGTTCCATGACCTGAAAAAAAGAAGACCGCCGAATGAAAAAAAACAGCGGAGAAAACCCGGTTGACCGGCGTCCCGTTCGGCCGGAAAAAAGTCTGTACCTGGCTCGCGCCCTTTACGGCGCACGCCCGCGCTACTTTTTCCGGCAGACCTGCCGGGATGAAGAAAGCGGTCTGCTTTCTTCTCGGCAAATATTTGACCTGGGCGACAACCCGAGCCGATTCATCGTCCCTCTCGGCGGCCACGGCTACTGCGTTGACGACAGGGTGATTGACGCGATCCGCCCTTTTGTTGCCGGCGATGCCGGGGAAATGGCGGAAGAGCTGCTGTGGCCTTTTGTCGGAAAGGATGTGCGCGACAAACTGGAGCCTTTCAGGAGTCGTGGCCGACAAACGAAAATTTCCCCGCTTTCCGTCGAGGAACGTGCCGCCATTGCCGGGGAAATCCACGAATTCGACCGCAGACGGCTCCACTACCTCTGGTACGGCTCCATCGACCAAAGCGGCCTGCACCGCATGCCGGACAAGCTGTGCCGCCGCTTGCTGGGCAAATCCCGCGACGAAAAGGAACAGTTTTTCATCAGCCGGGAACAGGTCTTCCATGCCGACGAGGTCAAACAGTATTTGTATGCCGTTTTCAATCTGCAGCGGCATTTCAGCGAGTCCTTTGCCCGCATCATGCCCCAGGGCTTAAACGAAGAAAAACTCGATGCCTGTTTTGTCGACGCCCTCTGTTGCCTGAACCGCGACCCCGAATTATGGAAGGGAATGGCGGTGCCGGACGGGCTGCAGCCCTATCTCATCCGCTACCTGATCCTCTTTTTTGATTATGATTTCGGGGCAAGCCAGGCGCTCAATGATTACATCCGCCGGTTTATCAACAGCCACCGCACCTTCGGCGCCCCCCCGAAAAGCCCCACGGTCTCCATGGACGCGGCCGGCGCGATCTTCGGGGAAACAAAGGAAAAACTGGCTGGACTCAGCAAAAAAGAGCTGACAAAACTTTACCGCCGCAAGGCCAAGGAACTCCATCCGGACATCGGCGGCGAGCACGATGAGTTTGTCAGACTGACCGAGGCCTTCGAGGAGCTGCTGCGCCGGCGTTGAAGGCTTGCAAAAAAGCTGAAATCGGGTAATAGCTGTCTGGATCGACAAAAATTCAATTTCTTTCTGTTCATAAGCAAGCAGCACGAGGAAACATCATGGAGAAAAAACAAATCCGCCTGGCCGACTCTTTCAAGCACTATACCCTGGATCAGGACAAGGTCTGCGACCCCACCGAAACGGTCCGGCGCTTCAAGGACAAGCTCAGGGAAGTCAAGCTTGACGTGTTGCAGGAGGTGCGCCGCATCGATAACGGCCGGCTGGACATCCCGGTTTACTTCAGCATCTGCGGCAAGGACGCCCTGGCCACCATCGGCAACAAGAAACAGATGGGCAAGGGCAGCACTCCGGAACAGTCCCAGGCCAGCGCCTGCATGGAACTGGCTGAACGGTTCAGCTTCTTCAGCTTCATGAAAAACCCGGACAACTTCATCCTCGACACCTACGCCAATCTGAAAAAATCAGGCCTGCCCCTGCTGCCCCTGGAAAAGCTGCTGCAGTCGGTGCACGACACCACAACCGGCCTCGACACCCTGGAACAGCTGATCAAAGACATTCCCATCCAGTGGACCTGGGCCACCAATCTGGGCAAGGAGGAAGAGGTCCTGGTGCCGTTCAGCTGGTTTTACGCCATCAACGAATTCAACGGCCCCTGCGCCGGCAACACGGTGGAAGAGGCCATCAGTCAGGGCATCTGCGAGATTGTCGAACGCCATGTCTCCGCCGTGGTCAGCCATGAAAAAATCCTCACCCCGGCAATTGACGTATCAACAAGCACGGACCCGGTGGTGCGCGACCTGATGGCGAAATTCACCAGAAACGGCATCGAGGTCTATCTCAATGACTTCACCCTGGACACCGGCATTCCCACCGTGGCCGCCCTGGCCATCGACCGCGCAACCTTCCCGGCCACCAGCGAAATCGTTTACACCGCCGGCACCACCCCGGGCCCGGACAAGGCCATCATCCGCGCCCTGACCGAGGTTGCCCAACTGGCGGGCGACTTCAATTCCCAGGCAAATTACGTGGCAAGCGGCCTGCCGAAACCCCTGTCCATGGACGAGGTCCGCTATCTGACCCATACGGACAAAACAATTTCCGTGCCGGAAATGGTTGACATCAGCGACAGCAATATCCGGGTGGAGGTGGAAAACTACCTCAAGGCCCTGGCCCGCATCAACATGGAGGTCTACATGATCGATGTCACCCATCCGGCCCTGCAGGTGCCCGCCCTTTACACCATCGTGCCCGGCGCCCATTTCCGCGAACGGTCCCGCATCAGCAATGTCGGGCTTTTTGCCGCCAAGCTGGTTGCGGAAAAGATCACCGATCCCCTGCTCCGCCGGGAGCGACTGCTTGCCATGCAGCGGATCCTGCCCCAGGCCTATTACCTGGAATTCTACCTGGGCAAGAATCTCATCGAAACCGGCCGACTTGAAGAGGCGCTCCTCCATCTGCAAAAGGCGCTCTCCATGACCCCGGAGCAGGAGGACATTCCCTATATTCACTCCTTTATCGGCGACTGCCAGAAAAACCTCGGCCTGTTCGACGAGGCCATCATCACCATCCGCCAGGGGCTGGCCCACGACGAGGAACGACCGGACATGCACAATATCATGGGGGTCTGCTACTATAAACTTTCCCAGTTCGACAAGGCCATCACCCACTTTCACCGGGCAGTGGAACTGGCCCCCAACTCGGCCATCGACTACGCCAATCTCGGGGTCAATTACCGGAAGATCGGCAAGATTACGGAGGCGGCAAAATATTTTGAGCTGGCCCTGTCCATGGACCCGACCATTGACTTCGCCAGGGAACAGCTCGCCGCCTGCCGGGGGTAATTCTTTCAGGACTCGCCAAGAAAAACACCGCGCTTTTCGGCAATTTCGAGGCGGCTCCTGCTGCCGTTTCCGCCCAGGCATCCTCTTTCGCCGGAAACCTCGCCTTCCGGTTTTCTTGACATTTCGCTTGTATTTTAGCGGAGGCCAAAGTACCATTTTTATTATGAAATAAAGCCAAACCTGTCGAGAGACAGGGACGGAAAGCCACGGGGCCATGGACTGCATCGCAGACAAGCTCTTTCCATAGTTAGCCGGGTTGCCTTATACAAAGAAAGGGGCGGCTCGGCTTTTTTATCGCCCTGTCTCCGCTCCCTGCTGAAACAAGGAGGAACGCTATGAAACGTTTTAACACGGGAACCATCCTGCTGGTCATCATGGCCTGGTTCGGCGGGGCTGCCTGGTCCGAGATCAGCGGCGCGGCAGCCGAGAGCAAACCCGAAGAACCCTATTATGTGGGAATGGAAAAATGCATCGAATGCCATCCCGAACATGTCAGAACCTATTCCGACTGGAAATATTCGCGTAACTTCCGCATTCTTGAGATGCGGGGCAAGGAACACGATGCGCAATGCCTGCCCTGCCACACCACCGGCTACAATGAACCGGGCGGCTTCGTCAGCGTCGAAAAGACGCCGCACATGAAAAATGTCCAGTGCGAGGCATGCCACGGCCCGGCAAGCCTGCACGTCAATGCGCCCACGGTGGAGGCCCATCTGAGCACCCTGAGCATCCCGGTAAACGTCTGCACCAAATGTCACCGCCAGCATAAGCATATGGGATATTGAATCAATGCGGCAAATCGGCCTGTTTCTCGATAAAATCCGTGCCGTTACCGGCACAACGAGCCTTGCCGTCCGGGTGATTCTCGGGGTCAGCGCCATCCTCGTCGTCATCATCGGCCTGTCAACCTGGTTTGACATGCACAAACGAACCAAATTTCACCTGCAGCGTTACGAGGAACAGGCCTTCGAAATCAGCGACACCGTCATGAAAAGCATCGAGTATCCCATGCTTGACGGCGAGATGGAGGATGTCAACGCCATCCTGCAACGGGTCCACACCTTGAAGGATGTGCTTATCGTCAATCTCTGCGACACCCACCAGGTCATCAGATACAGCGGCGCTCCGGCCAACATAGGAAAAACCGACAATTCCGAAGTCACCGGCAGGGCATTGCGGACCGGACTTCTCGCCAAGGAGCTGTATGCGGAAGGCGAGTCGAAAATGCTTCTCCATGCCATGCCCATTGCCAATGAAAAAAACTGCTATAAATGTCACGGCGAAGAAAAGAAAATACTAGGGGCGCTGACCGTGGGCATCAACTGGGTGCCGGTCGAGCAACGGATGGCACTGCTCATGGATTGGCAAATTATGCTGACCGTGATTTCCATTGCCCTGGTCGGTTTTTTCCTCACCCTGTTTCTTTCCCGTTACATCACCGGTCCCCTTTCGCTCCTAACCAGGCTGGCCGACGAAATCAGCCGGGGAAATCCCGGTTTCGATTTCGGCAGAAAGGTCAAATGCTGGGAAATAGAGCACTGCGAGAAAGAGTGCTGCCCGGCCCACGGCAACAACGACATCATGTGCTGGTATGTTGACAAAACCCTGTGCAAGGCCCAGCCATCCGGCAAATTCCCGAACAAGCTCGATGAATGCAGAAAATGCCGGGTGTATCGGGCCCATGTGGGGGACGAGATGGTTCAACTGGCGGACTCGTTCAAACATATGCTGTACAGATTGAACGGCTCCCAGGAGGATTTGCGGCAGTCGGAGAAAAAATACCGGCGACTGTTCAATGCCGACCCCAACCCCATCTTCATCCTTGACCGGCAGACACTGGCAATTCTTGATGCCAATGCCCGGGCCGAAGGCCACTACGGCTATTTTCGCGAGGAACTTCTGCGGATGTCGTTTTCCGACCTCGGCTATCCGGATGACGCCCTGGAAATCGCGGCAGGTTTCCGGGAGAAAACCGATCAGTCCTCCATCCTGTTCTCCAAAAAACAACACCGCCGAAAAGACGGCTCCATATTCTACGCCAACATCCACGTCTGCGAGGCGCAATACCTGGAACGTGACGCCCTGATCGCCACAACCACAGATATCACCAAAAGCGTCCAAAAGGAAGCGCAACTGGTACAGGCCAGCAAACTGGCGACCCTGGGGGAAATGGCGGCCGGCATCGCCCATGAGCTGAATCAACCCCTGAATGTCATCAAGATCGGCAGCGATTTCCTGAGCGAGATGGCCGGCAGCGGCAAGTCCATGGCGGAAAAAGACCTGAAAGAGGTCACCGGCGAAATTAGCGGCCAGGTGGACCGGGCGGCGGCAATCATCAGCCACATGCGCGATTTTGCTCGAATCGCCGATATCGAGGCGCAGGAGATGGACCTCAACAAACCGATCCAAGATGTCTTCAAAATGCTGGGCCAGCAACTGCGGCTGCGGGAAATCAAATGGGAGCTGCATCTCCAGGAAAATCTGCCGCCCATCATGGGGGAAAACAACAGACTGGAGCAGGTTCTGATCAACCTGGTAACCAATGCCCGGGACGCGATGGAGAAAAACCCGGCCGGAGCGGAACGGCTTCTGACGATTCACTCATTTACCGACAATAATGACGTGGTGGTGCGCGTGTCCGACACCGGCCACGGCATTGCCGCGAATATACTCGACCGGATTTTCGAGCCCTTTTTCACCACCAAGGAAGTGGGCAAGGGCACGGGACTGGGTCTTTCCATCAGCCACGCCATTGTCGAGGATTATAACGGCACGCTGACGGTTGCAAGCACGGAGGGCGCGGGAACCACATTCGAGTTGCGGTTCCCGGCGTCACGCAATCAAAGCGCAGACGAAATGCGAGGAATACATGACGAAACTACTGCTCATTGACGACGAGGAACCCATCAGAAAGGTGTTGGGGCTCTACCTGCGCAGCAGGGAATACGAAGTTTTCACCGCGGCGGACGGCATCGAGGGGCTTGAGGTCTTTCAGCGGGAAAAGCCCGCCATTGTGCTGAGCGACATCAAAATGCCGGGAATGGACGGCATCGAGGTGCTGAAAAAGATAAAAAAGCTTTCCCCGGAAACCCAGGTCATCATGATCACCGGCCACGGGGACATGGACATTGCCATTCAAGCGCTGCAGCTTGAGGCCTCCGACTTCATCACCAAACCGGTGGACAACAAGGCGCTGCTCGTCTCCCTGCGCCGGGCGGAGGAACGGCTGGAAACCCAGGACATCCTCAAGGCGACCCACGAATACATGAAACGGGCGGAAAAGCTGATCGCCATCAGCGACATTTCCGCCAAGATCGCCCATGAGATCCGCACCCCGCTGACGCTGATCGGCGGTTTTGCCGACCGTTTACGCAAAAAGGCCTCCTTGCGCGCGCCGGAAGAAAAATACGCCGGGGTGATCGTCGACGAGGTTGCCCGCCTGGAAAACTTCATCAACGACATCCTTCTCTTTTCCGGCGAGATCGTCCTCGACAAAAAAGAGCTTCATATCAACAAGCTGATCGCCGATGTCGTGCTGCTTTTCGAAAAGGAAATGGAAGAACAGGGAATCACGGTGCACACCTTTTTCGACGAAAAGGTGCCGGTGATCATGCAGGACAAAAAAAGCCTGGAAGAGGTCTTCATCAATCTCATCGTCAATGCCTGCCATGCCATGAAGGGGGGAGGCGATCTGACCCTGCGCACCGACTTTCTGCCGGCTGAAAACGGCAACCTGATCAGGATAGTTATCAGCGACACCGGCGAAGGCATTCCCGACACGATCATCAACAAGGTGTTTGATCCCTTTTTCACCACCAAAACGGTGGGCAGCGGCCTGGGGCTCACCGTGGTGAAAGAAATCCTGCGCAGACATAACGGCACGATTCACATCGACAGCGAGGTCAAAAAGGGCACCAGCGTCACCATCGAGATCGGGGTGTAAGAATGGATAAAGCAGGAGCAGACCTGAGTGAAGCCGGTCCCTTTTTTCTTCTCGAAGCTTGGAAGCGCCGGGCTCGCAAGACAGGGTGAGCCAGGACTACATTCCACATAAAGTGAAAGAGTAGACGCGACCCTTTTTCACTCGCAAAGTCACTTTTTCAGACCGCGCAGATATTCGACCAGCTGATGCATCTTAGTGGAGGGGTTGTCGCTTCCCGACTCATCTGCATGTTTCTCCAAGCGACCGGCGTGTATCATGGCATCCGGCAGCCTTTCCTTGAGGGAAGAGAAAAGGCCGCCCGTGCCCTTGTCGTAGCCGGAAATGTGTTTCTTTAGAGTTTTTATGACCGAGGCACAGATGGAACCAGACGGGCCGGTGGAACCGAACGCTTTAGTGGTATAGCAGAAATGCAAAAGGATCCAGACCTCAAAACAAGGTACCGACGTGATAGCCTGAATGGAATCCCCCTTGCCCATTTTCGCCGTCCGGATTCGTTCCAGTGCCTCATTGTAGGTGGGGTGCCGGTCTTTATCGAAGACGCAGAAAACCCGGTTGTACTTTCTTTCTTTCCGATACTCTTTCAGGGCATAATCCACCACACTGCGGGGCGATGAGCCGCACTCGTCACCGGCAATTCTGATATTGGCGGTGCTCAGCTTGAAGGCATCACAAAGTTCCTGCAAATATTTCGGTTCGGTCTTTCCGCCTTCACAGACGATCAACACCAGATCATAGGCCTCGCGCTTTTGTGCCTCCCGGCGCAGGGCCTCGGCCTTCTTGGCCTTTCTCCGATGGAAGAGTTGGTCCGCTGGTGCCATCAGAGGTTTGCCTCGCTGGTATAAGGCAAGGCTCCGTACCTGCCGCTCAAATATCCCTTCTGCAGGGCTTCACCCGCCCTGGGCTTGAAGTCGGTGAGCGGATAGATCTGGCTGGCGTTGGACTTATCTTTTTCGATAAACCAGACCTGATCGCGACGTACTAAATCCTGATCCAGAAGAGAGGTGTCGTGGGTAGTGAAAATCAGCTGCCCGTTTGCCGGATTGGTTTTACCGTTATGAAACATGGAAAGCAGATATCGCATGATCTTTGGATGGAGGCTGGTGTCCAGCTCATCGGCGATGATGATTCGGCCCTGGGAGAGCATGTTGAGCCAGGGGCCGGCATAGGCGAAGAGTTTGCGGGTACCGTCCGACTCTTCTTCGAGCGAAAGGGTTACTGTGGAATCTCCGCCATCGACTGGATGAAGAAAGCCCACCCGCGTCATCTTTTTGCCATCCATACTGCGACGGATATCCTCCTTCATCACTTCGGGCATATCTGATGGCAGATCTTCGGTAGAGAAATCTTTGGTTTCCATCTGGATATCGGAGATGCTGAGATCCGCTTCATTCATGAAAGCAAGGATGTGCTTTTTCTTTTCTTCATCCTGGCAGGCATTAATGCTGTATGAAGGAGCGAGTAACGTGCCGTGACCGATGACGAAAAGCCTCTGAAACCAGATAAAGACCGGTTTAAGCTGCTCACTGTTCCACTGAATTGCGGTGGAAAGAAACAGAGCGTTGCTTCTGGTCATCTCCTGCCACTGCTTTTTACGGCCGATGAAACGGCTGCCGAAATACCATTGGTAGTCGTTGCTCTCCGACTGGAAAGTCCTTTCAAACCAGCGCTGGGCTCGACCTTCCGGATAGGCGATCAGCCATTCGTTGGTTACCCTTTCTTTGGTGACCGCAAAGCCGTACTGATAGCGGACGCCTTCCTGGATGAACTGCACCTCGAACTCACTGGGCTGGGTTGGCCCAAGTTGATTGAACAGGAAGGGAAAAACCGCGATCCCTTCACCTTCCTGAAGTTCCTTGGCCGAGGAGACGACAAACTTCTTCACAAACGCAATAGCGCGGATAAAGTTGCTTTTACCTCCAGCGTTGGGGCCGTAAACAACTGCCGAACGGAGGAGTCGGGGTAGACCGGCAACCGGACTTTCAAAGGTATTGTTCTCCAGCAGGTCTTTCTGAGGAGTCGCGGCCAAGGATAGTTTCCGAGGCTCCCAAAAGGAACGGAAATTAGCGACACTGAACTCGATAAGCATGACAGCAGTCCTTGAAAATGAAGGGTGAAAGACATTATCCGGCTAGTCTCCGGGCGTCATTACATTTACACTCATACCCTCAATATACAACTTTTCAAGTATAAAATGCAGAAAAAATGAAAAAAATGCTTCTAAATTGATAGCCGCATCTATTTTTCTACTAACCGATGGGATAGCCCCAACCCGACATCCTCGCTCTGTCCGAAATAAAGACCCAGGTTTTATTCTGCGCCGCAGCCGAGGTCCGCCACGCTTACTCTGTCCAACCTCCAAACCAATAGCTCTTCTGAAAAAAGAACCTATTCTTTTGTCTGTCCCGACCACGCGCAACACGTAATTCCACAGGTCTGAATATCACCACAACCTGAAGGGCACTCCGCAGGACCTCTCCTGGCCGGCGGCATCGGCCCATTGACTGCATTTATACGTTCCCTTCCGAATACTTCAATGTTTTTTTCCAAACAAGCCAATTGCGCCGGAAAAGCAAACCGGTTCCCGGTGAACTCCCCGGCACATCCTTGAACAGGGACGCGAGAGGGGGCGAATATATTTTCCTTGCCCGCAACCCCTTGCCTGTCACGGTTCATACATTTTCCGCATCGCTTCGCTGTAAGGGCCGGATGGGCATTCATAAATGAAAAAAGGCGGCAGGATGGTCATTTCCTCGCCGCCGTTTTTCATGACCTCAACCAGCACGAGCTTCCCTTCCCCGCCCGGATAGCTGTGCACGATCTGCAGTCTTTTCGGTTCAAGCCGGGCGTTTTTCAGGGTCGTGAGCAGGACGGCGGTGCGCGCCGCCGGATAAACCAGGGCGGCACGGCCGCGATTTTTCAGGGCATGGGCGATGGCAGCCACCACCTCGGCAAGACTCGCGTTGATTTCATGGCGGGCGCAGGCCTGCTCATCGGACGAATTGACACGGCCGGAGGCACGCTTGCCGTAGGGAGGGTTCGCCGCCACCCAGTCAAAGGTTTCGGCGGCAAAAAGGGATTTCATCCGGCGCAGATCGCCTTCTTGCAGAAAAAGGCGATCCCGCAGACCGTTCAGCGTGATGTTTTGGCGGACAAGTTCGGCAAGTCCCGGCTGCAATTCAAGGGCGGTGATCCGCACTCCGGGATGGAGGTAACAGAGCAGGAGCGACACCACGCCGCAACCGGCGCCGAGATCAAGGATTGCCGCCTCGGGCCCGGGGCTGATGAAATGGGCCAGCAGCACCGCATCAACGGAAAAACGGTAGCCGTCGGCGTGCTGCCGGCAGTGGAGGCGGCCGTTAAAAAGGGTGTCCTCCGTCATCCCCTCTCCCATGATGCTACGCGACCGTTTCCTCCGCCACGATTTTATTGATCAGCAGGCCGGTGAGGATTTTCGGATAAAAATAGGTCGATTTATGAGGCATGATAAGATTTTCATCGGCAATCTTTTTCACCTGGGCCACCGGCGTGTGGTTCATGAGAAAAAGAATCGGACTGCTCGCATCCGCCGTGGCGGCCTGCTTGACCGCCGTGTCAAGCGCGGTATCGGGATCGCTGTAATAGGAGATGAGATTTTCACTGTCGCATCGTTCATGGTCAAGGCCGAGCAGCCGTTCGACAATAAGCTCCGAAAGAACCACCACGTCAAGCTCCTGCAGGGCGGCGGGCATTGCCCCGCCCACCACCTTTTCCATGACCCCGGGCTTTAAGGTCAGCAGAAAACAGCGGTCGGCCGCCGGCTCATACATGCCGAAAACCGTCCGGCCGTGCGGCCTCTCATCCATGCGGTCAAGCACCTGCTCCATCAGGCTTTCACGAATACCGCCCCTGATCTCGAAGATCTCGAAATAGTCGGCCATTTTCGCCACCAGCTCATCCGCCGTGATCCGGCCCGGATAGGAAACCAGGCGATGGGTGGGCAGCACCGACAGGCCCGGATCTTCCATGGGGCAAAGATACATCATGATATGATTGTAAGGGCTGTCCGCCGCCACCTTGCCCTGTCTTTTCACCATCAGTTCCCGCAACTGCAGGGCGGTGGTATAGCGATGATGGCCGTCGGCAATGTAGAGCGGCCGGTCAACAAAGGCCCTTTTCACCAGCTCCAGCGCCCCAGGCTCGGTCACCGCCCACAGGGAATGAATGCAGCCGTCTTGATCCTCCACCTGATACAGGGGCTTTTCCGGGCAGGCTTCTTCCAGAATATTCATGACGGCGCCGGCGGGATCGGAATACAGGGAAAAAATCTGGCTGAACTGGGCCTGGCAGGTATCGATGAGGCGCAGCCGGTCATCGGTGACGCTGCGGAATGTTTTCTCATGGGGCTTGACGATGCCCTCGTCAAACTCGGCCAAGCCGACCAGCGCCACCAGGCCCCTGCGGGTGAAGGTGCGTCCGTTGCTCAAGTTGTAAGTGGTGTGATACAGATAAATCGTCGGCTCGGCATCCCTGACCAGCACCCCTTCTTCCTGCCAGCGCTGGAAGAGGTTCCGCGCCGCCTCGTATCTTTCCGCACTCGGCGCATCGCCCGCATTTTTCGTCAGATCGAGTTGAATCATATTATAGGAGTTCTTGGACAACAGGGCGACTCCGGCCTTTTCATCGATAACATCATAGGGCGGGGTCACCACATCTTCCATGCGGTTTATTTTTTCAGGATTGAAGCGAAGGCCTTTCAGTGGCGCTATTTTTGCCATGGAACAATTTCTCCTCAAGCAGGATCTATATTTTACCTTTACGTGAAACAGGTTTTGAGTTTACATTGCATTATCATATTTTTATTGAGGAGTAAACTCGTTAAATGGCATCCTGAATAGAGTCCGTCATAATTCAAAGCACGACCACCCAAGGAGACAACCGCATGTTTGATGTTTTTATAAAAACCCATTTTTCCGCGGGCCACCACCTGCGCAATTATCCCGGCAACTGCGAAAAACCGCACGGCCATAACTGGCACGTGCAGGTGACCGTGCGGGCGGAAAAACTCGATGAACTGGGCATGGGCATTGATTTCCGCACCGTCAAGGAAGCGGTGAAAACCATAATGGACGACCTCGATCACCGGGACCTCAATGAGCATGCCGCCTTCCTGGACAAGAATCCCTCCTCGGAAAACATCGCCGCCTACATTTTCGCCAAACTGAAAAACGATCTTTCCTCGAACCGTTACCATCTCCATTCGGTCATGGTCGGAGAAACGGACAGCACCGGCGTCATTTACCGCGAAAGCAACGCGGACTGAAATGTCCGGCGCCTCCGCGTTCCAGGTCTCCGAACTCTTTTACTCCATTCAGGGGGAGTCGACTTATGCCGGCTACCCTTGTGCCTTTATCCGTCTGGCGGGCTGCAACCTGCGCTGCAGCTATTGCGATGCCCGTTACACCTACGAGGAAGAAGCCCGGCCGACAACCCGGGCCGAACTGCTTGACTTCACCCGGCTCCATCCCGCCGCGCTGGTGCAGATCACCGGCGGAGAGCCCTTGCTGCAGGAAGGAGTCTATCCCCTGATGGCCGAACTTGTCCGGCAACAACGACTTGTGCTGCTGGAAACCAACGGCAGCGTCGCCATGAGCCGGGTACCGGCCGGGGTGGTGAAAGTCATGGACCTGAAATGCCCCGGCAGCGGCATGGCCGAGGCAATGAATCACGACAACTTCTCCCTGCTGACACCGGCGGACGAGGTGAAATGCGTCCTCGGCTCGCGCAGCGATTATGACTGGGCAGTAGCGACAATCCGCCGTTATTTTCCCGGCGTCAACGACCCCGGAGCACTCAAGCTGCGGCCCAAGATCCTGTTTTCTCCGATAACGGACAAACTTTCCGCGGCAGAGCTCGCCCAATGGCTGCTTGACGACGGTTTGCTCATCCGGCTGCAGACCCAATTGCACAAATCATTGTGGCCCTTGGCAACGAGAGGCTGCTGATTTTTGCATTTTTGCCCGAAAATGCCGCAATTTGCGGCAACGACAGCACTTTTTTGGTTGACCTGACGGCTTTCGCCTGATATTAAATGATAGTTCTTTTACTTTTTCCAACCGACTTCTTCAATAAAATGAGCCTATGCCTTTAGACCGCTTTTGCCGCAGATCCTTTCTCAAAATGTCACTTCTCACGACATTTGCTCTTTGTACGGGCGACAATGCGTTGGCCCGGCAAATCGCCGGGGAAAGAAAACTGCCCGGCCGACTGCGTCTGCTTAACAGCCACACCGGGGAACGGCTCAATGTCACCTTTCGCGACAGATACGGCAATTACGATCAAAGCGCCCTTGAAGAACTGAACTGGCTGCTTCGCTGCCATTACAACAACGAAGTTCACCCCATCGACATTCGCACCATTGAATTCCTCAACAGTCTGCATAAAAATATCAAAGGGGAACACGAAATCCAGGTTATTTCCGCCTACCGTTCGCCGGAATATAATGCCCTGCTGCGCAAAAAGAGCAGGGGCGTTGCCAAACACAGCCTCCATCTGGAAGGAAAGGCCCTTGATATCCGTATTTCCGGGGTCCGCCTGGCAAGTCTGCGCAAAACAGCACTCAATCTGCGCATGGGAGGCGTCGGCTACTACCCGAGAAGCGGTTTTCTCCACATCGATTCCGGTGCATTCCGCACCTGGTAAACAGCTTTTTCACTTTTCTCCCCAAAGGGATTTCCTTCGCCATCACCATGCGTCAACGCCCATTTGTCATCCTGTCGTATTGCCTTTTCATGCTCATCATCCTCGCAATCCCGGCCCAAGCAAATATTTCGTCGCTTAACGAACAGGTCCAAGAGAAAATAAGCCGGCAACTCGCGCCGGCTGGTCCGGAAGGCGGGATCAACATATGCAGGGAATGTGTTTATGATCGGGCAGCGGTGCGGGACTTTTATCTTTCCCGCCAGTACACGCCGGCCTGGAGCATGGATGGTCAGCCGGGGCAAGCAGCCGCTGATCTGGTCCGGACCATCAGGGAATCGGCGGCAGAGGGGCTGATCCCGGACCATTACCATCTGCGCGGCATCGAAACAATGCTGGACGGCCTTGACGCCGACCCCTCCGCCGAGCAGCTCGCGGCCCTTGATCTTCTGTTGACCGATGCCTTTCTCGTGCTGGGATCGCACTTTGCCAACGGCCGCATCAATCCGGCCACCATCGACCCGGAGTGGCAGATCCGGCGGCACAACGGCAATGTCCTGCAGAGCCTGCGACTGGCGCTGGCAAACAACACTATCGAGGAAGAACTGCGGGCCATGCTGCCCAGCAATCAAATCTACGCCGGACTGCGCCAGGCCCTGACCCGTTACCGGGAATTGGCGGCAAAAGGCGACTGGCCCAGGGTGCCCGATGGTCCCAAACTCCAGGTGGGCGACACCAGCGAGCGGATCATTGCCCTGCGCCGGCGCCTTGCGGCGGAAAATGAAAACGTCCCGACCGCGGAGCAGGAAAACTATTTTGACGAAAAGCTTGCCGCGGTTGTCCGCCGTTTCCAATCCCGGCACGGGCTTGACCCCGATGCGGTGGTGGGACGCAACACCCTGGCCGCACTCAACGTACCGGTGTCTGAACGCGCGCACCAAATCGAACTGAACCTTGAGCGCTGGCGCTGGCTGCCGAAGGATCTGGGCAACCGCCACATCATCGTCAACATCGCGGCCTTCGAACTGATCCTGGTGGAAAACAACGTGCCGGTGCTGCCCATGCGGGTCGTGGTTGGTAAACCATACCGGCGCACCCCTGTTTTCAGCGGCACCCTCTCCAGTCTTGTCCTGAATCCGACCTGGGAAGTACCGGTGTCGATTGCCTCCAAGGACCTGCTGCCGAAAATCAAAAAAGACAGCCATTTCCTCGCAGCCAACGGCTACCGCCTGTTTCGCGGCTGGAACTCCGGATCAAGCGAGGTTGACCCGGCGACGGTGAACTGGCATGCGGTGCGTGACAACACCTTCCCCTTCCGGCTGCGTCAGGATCCCGGCCCGCTCAACGCCCTGGGCCGGGTCAAGTTTCTCTTTCCCAACCCCCACGACGTTTACCTGCATGACACCCCTTCCCGTTCCCTGTTCAGAAAGGACATGCGGACTTTCAGCTCGGGATGCATCAGGCTGGAAAAACCGCTGGAACTTGCGATGCAGCTTCTGCGCGGCACCCCTCTTGCCGAGCGGGAATCACTTGACGCGGCCCTGGCCACCGGCAAAACCCAAACGATCCGTCTGACCGAAAAGGTGCAGGTCCATCTGCTTTACTGGACAGCCTGGGTTACCGACGACGGCATCGTCCATTTCCGCCACGACATCTACGACCGTGATCTTCTCCTGTGGAAGGCCATGCAGCAACCGCCGCCACGGCTCATCAAACAGGTGGCGGAGTTATAGGAATAATCTGCTCATGAATGTGCGCCGTCAACAGCGCAGGGGCTCTCGACAACCTCCTCGCCCTCTTGTTGGAAAGCGTCAATGACGGATTTCCCAGCCGACTGATTGACGGCAGCTTTTAACGCACGGAAAGCTGTTCGTCAAAAACCGGAGAGGTGTGCCGAAAAATAACCTTTCGGAAAAAATCAATGGTATCCAGACGGCGGCTGAGCATCCGCACCTGCTCCCGCACCATGCCGGTCATGGGAATGCGGGTGATGGCCATCTTGTATTCAATGTTGGAGGCGTAGCGGCTGTCAAGATACCAGGCATAAATGAGGCCCATGAGCATGCCGGGCGGAGTGAATCCTTCCGTGCCGCTGATCAGCCTGGTGTAAAGCAGAGGGTTGGTATCCGCCTGATTCATCCGCACCAGCCGGAGAAAACGGTGCAGTTCGTCCGAGGAAAGGAAGCAGCTTCTTTTTTCCGCGGGCGCCAGGGTGAGCAGATACACCTTGCCAAGCTCGATGCCGCCCTGCAGCACCGGCTTCATTTCCTTTGCCTCGGCGTAATTGCCGAGCAGCGACTGCCCCACGGCCACCAGGAAGGAATTTTCAAACCTGGGCTGATCATGCAAAACGTCTTGCCGCATTTTTATCAGGAAGTCACCTGGGTCGTAATAGGAATAAATACTGTCCCATTTCATGCTGCGCTGCCACTTCTCCTCGCTGACCAGCTCAATGCCCCGCACCTGATCCAGATGACTGAGCAGGATATCGCCGTGCCGCCAGAAAATTTCCTCCAGTTCCTGCCGCAGCTCCCCCGGACAGGTCCAGGTGTCGAGCAGCGTGACAAATCGACGCCGACGGCGGTCAAGGGTGAAATGGTCCTTGCGGGTTGATGAACTCAGGCGAAACGTGGGCGCCAGTTCGGATTTGCATTCCCGGGGGATATGGTCACGCACCGGCCACATGATTTTGATGGCCCTGGCCAGGTTGGTCGGATCATGCTGCACCTTGCGCTCTTTCAAGGCGGCCTCCGAAAATATCCGTGCCTCCACCGGCGCAAAACCCATCTGCCACACCTTGCCCCGGTCAAGATAGATGGGCACCTTGTCCTCAACCGCATAATTCTGCAGGATGCTGCCGGGAATATCCTGCAGCCCGAGCAGCATCACCTGTTCAAAAAGACCGCGAACGCCGCCGGGAATGTTGCGATGATAAGCGTTGATCAAGTCAGAGACGTAAAAACGGCGGCGCGGGTCCTCAAGGACAAGATCCGTTTCCCCTTTCTGGATCCAGAGATTTGCCACGAGAATTTTCAGGGCGCGCGCATTTTCCCGCACCGCCCGGGCCAGGCCCGGCACCTGCAGGATTGGAATAATACTGGTATAGAGACTGCCCGGCGCAAGGACAATGATATCGGCGGAAGAAATAGCCTCAAGCACCTGGTCGGGCACAACCGGTTCATCGGCAAATTCGACAAAAACACGATTGATGGCGGTGTTGCGGCGGGCGCCGGTCGTCTTGTGCTCACCGCTGACCACCACCCCGTTGCTGTACAGCACGAGCAACTGGGCCGGAGTCGTGGTGCACGGCAGCACCGCCCCTGCCCGGCAGCCGATCAAGGCACCCAGCCAATCAATGCCGGCCAGCAGTTGTTGCGAGGAAACATCCACCCCTGTTTCCACCCGGCGGTAAATAGCGGCGGCAAGCAGCAGGTTGCCGAGACAATGAGGCCTTGCAAGCAGGGGCAGCAGCCGGGCATCGTCAAACAGGGAATGGATCAGCTCCAGAAGCCCGGCGGCCATGTTCACCGGCAGCCCTTCAAGAAAAATCCCGCCGGACAGGAGGCCGACGGCATTGTCCGGGGGCTCGGTGAACCGGTAATTAAAAAGACGGTGGAGAATAGCCGCCGCCTGCCGGCACTCTTCTCTCCTCAGATTATAGGTTGCACCCAGCACCTTCAGGCTGATTGAGGAAAGCAGCACATGGCGGATATCGCCAAGGGCGACAAGGGGCAGATCCTTCAGCAGTTCTCCGGTGGAACCGCCGTCATCGGTCACGCAGACAATGGATGTGGTCCGGGGAAAAATCTCCTTGATCCCCTGGAAAGGATTTTCCGGCCATGCGGCACCGCGACTGTCACCGCCGACGATATTGGACAGCCCGGTGCCGCCGCCAAGCACCACAACCCGCAGGTCTGAGGTATCAACGCGGCACAGAGCCGTCGCCATCTCCTCAAAAGATGCCGTGACCTGGGGCGGCCCAGGCGGGGGGCCGACCAGCACAAGCTCGATGAGCTTTTCCACCAGATTACGGCGCGGCACGAGATCAAACGGGACAAGTTTGCTTCTTTCCAGCTGTTGCAACCGAGCTATAATCGGATCATCATTTTCCTGTCTGCCCATACCTGATGGTCTCGCAAAAGTAAAAAAACACCACGGAGCACACCGGCATACTCACAGGCCGGTTGCCGCCATCTGCTTGCGGACCGCCACCTCGGATTCAGCCATGGCATCCTTTTCATCATCGGTCAGTTCAAACTCGATGATACGTTCAACCCCATTCTCGCCAAGCACCACCGGGACGCCGAGAAAACAACCGGAAAAGCCGAACTCGCCCTCAACGTAGGCGGCGCAGGGCAGCACGCGCTTGCTGTCGGTGAGGATCGCCTCGGCCATTTCCACCGCGGCAAGGCCGGGGGTATAAAAAGCCGAACCGGTTTTCAGATGATTGACTATCTCCGCCCCGCCATGCTGGGTCCGCTTGACAATGGCGCTCAACTCCTCCTCGGAAAGCAGGTCCGTCACCGGAATGCCGGCAACATTGGCCAGACGGACGAGAGGCAGCATGTTGTCGCCGTGGATGCCCATGACCATGGCATTGACATCGCGGGGAGCAACCTGGAGGGCGTCCGCCAGGAAGGTGCGGTAACGGGCGGAATCAAGCACCCCGGCCATGCCCACCACCCGGTTCTTGGGAAAGCCGGAAACCTTGAAGGCGGTGTAGACCATGGCGTCAATCGGGTTGGTCACGACAACAAGCACACAGTTCGGCGAATGGACGGCCGCCTGCTCGGCGCAGGATTTGACGATTGCCACGTTCTTGGCGAGCAGATCATCACGGGACATGCCGGGCTTGCGCGCCAGACCCGCGGTGATGATCACCACATCCGAATCCGCGGAATCGGCATAGTCGTTGGAACCGATGATCCGTCCGGAAAATCCGTCCACCGGACCGGCCTGCAGCAGATCCAGTGCCTTGCCCTGGGGAACGCCTTCCACCACGTCAAGCAGCACGATATCCCCCAGTCTCCGGCCGGCCGCCCAGTGGGCTGCGGTCGCTCCAACATTTCCTGAACCGATGATAGTTATTTTTTTTCTCATTTTTCTTCCTCTTATTCGTATGTTCAATCATTAATGAAATTGCCTCGTTCAAACGCTCAAACGTTCAAACGTTGATTACATCATCCCCTCCACCCTTTCGAGGTCCTTCGGCGTGTCCACTTCGATGGAATCATGCTCGGTCAGAACCACCTTGATCCGGTAACCGAATTCAAGGGCGCGCAGCTGTTCCAGTTTTTCAAAACGCTCCCATTCCCCTTCCGGCAGTCCGACAAAGGTCAGCAAAAAGCCCTTGCGATAGGCGTAAAAACCAAGATGCTTGTAATAGGTGGGCGGCGGCGGATTCTGCGGGTCGCGCTGGAAGGGAATCGACGCCCGGGAAAAATACAGGGCCATGCCGTTGCGGTCAAAAACCGTTTTCACATGGTTCGGGTCGTCTATTTCTTCCTTTCGGATAATTTTATAGATAAGGGTCGACATGGGCAGGGACGGATCGTCAAGCAGCGGCTGGGCCACCTGCTCCACCACCTCGGCGGGGAAAAGCGGCTGGTCGCCCTGAATGTTGACCACCACATCCTGTTCGGGAATATCCATGATGGTGGCGGCCTCGGCCAGGCGGTCCGTTCCCGAGGCGTGGTCCCGCAGGGTCATCACCGCCTCGCCGCCAAAGCCGCGAACGCAGTCGGCGATCCGCTCGTCATCGGTTGCCACCGCCACCCGGGAAAGAAGCGGAACGGCAAGGGCCCGTTCATAGACATGCTGGATCATCGGCTTGCCCTTGATTTTTGCTAATGGTTTTCCCTCAAACCGGTTAGAATAATAACGGGCCGGAATGACGGCCACCACCTTGGGTTCTAATTTATGCAGTAAATCCATGATATTATAAAATTTTCCTCATAAAAAAACAAAAAACGCCCGCCATGCCCGATGCCCCTGCCGCAACAGCCCTGATCTGCGAAGACCCCGGTCAACAACAATGGGCGCATGATTTAGCCGCACAGCTCAACATCCCCTTCCTTGCCGACGCCTCCACCTCTGAACTGGTGGTGGCCGTCACCGCTGACCGGCTGGAATTGCGGCGGACAGATGAAAAAAACCAGGGGCCGGTTTCCGTTGACTTCACCTCCGGCATGCTGCGCTACCGGATGCAGTTCGGCGGCGGCAGAAAAGAACCGCTGGCCCGGGCGGTGGGACTCAAGGCCAACCGCTGCCCCCTGGTGCTTGACGCCACCGCCGGTCTCGGCCGGGACGGCTTCATGCTGGCAAGCCTCGGTTGCCGGGTGATGATGATGGAACGCTCGCCGGTGCTGGCGGCGCTGCTGGCAGACGGTTTGCGACGGGGCGTCCTGGTTCCCGGACTTCGTGATATCATGGCCCGGATCACCGTCACCGCTGTTGACTGCCTGACCCTGCCGCCCTTGTCCCCGGCTCCGGATGTCATTTATCTGGACCCCATGTACCCGCACCGCACGAAAAGCGCCCTGGTAAAAAAGGAGATGCGCCTTATCCGCTCCCTGGTGGGAGAGGACAGCGACGCATCCGAACTTCTCGACTGGGCCCTGCGGCACCGAACCGCCCGGGTGGTGGTCAAGCGCCCCAAGGGAGCTGAAACCCTGGGGCCGGCCAAACCGTCCACCGTTATCAACAGCAAAAACAGCCGCTTTGACATTTACCTGCCGGGGCCGGCGCGAAGCGCTTAAGCGATCAAGTGTTCAAGCGTTCAAGCGCTTAAGCGATCAAGCGTTTAACCGTTCAAGTGTTTAAACGTTGAAACGTTGAAACGTTTGAACGTTTGATCGTTTGATCGTTGAAACGCTGAAACACTGAAACGCTTCACCACGCCTGTCACACCGCAGCCGCCTTTTTCAAGGCATCGCGCATCTGAACAAGCCGCTCATCCGGCAGCTTGACCGGCACCTGATAAACGAGCAGCCGGTCCATCAAGGCGGCTGAGGCGGGCAGGGCGTCCTTGTCGTAGACCACCCGGCGCTTGCCGTCCGGCCCGCTGAAGGGCCAGCCGGATTTGGCCAGGGTGGACCCGGCCAGCAGATGTTCCCACTTGGGATAGAAATGCCAGGTATTGGCGCCAAAGGCAATGGCCCCGGCGCCGTTTTCAGCCAGCACCTTGTTGACCGCCCTGGCCCGGTCGCCGTCGGGCAGGAAAAAACCGATAAAGGTGGCGGAGTCGCCCTTTTCATCGAGAATTGTGCGGAAGGTGACGCCGGGAATTTGCGAAATGGCCTGTTTGAGGGCCGCCTTGTGGTTTTTCTGCCGCACGATCATATCATCGAGCTTGGCCAGCTGGGCAATGCCGATGGCGCCCTGCAGCTCCATCATGCGAAAGTTAAAGCCGATAAAACCGCGGCCCTCGCCGCCCCGGGCGCCGGGATTGGGAACATGGTCGTGGCCGTGGTCATGGTATTCCGACATATTGCGCCACAGCTTCTCGTCATCGGTGATGATCATGCCGCCTTCGCCGGTGGTCATGGTTTTCACCGGGTCAAAGGAAAAGGTGCCGCAGGCCCCGAAGCTGCCCAGCCGCTTGCCGTTCAGGGTGGCGCCCGCCGCCTGGGCGGTGTCTTCCAGCACCGGAATGCCGTGCTTGTCGGCAATGGCCTTGATTTCTTTGATGCGGGCCGGGGCGCCCAGCATATGCACCGGGATGACGCACCTGGTGCGGGGGGTTATCTTCTTTTCCAGATCAGCCGGGTCCATGTTCAACGTTTCGTCCACCTCGGCAAAGACCGGCACCGCGCCCACGTCAAAAATCGCCTCCCAGGTGGCGACAAAGGTAAAGCACTGGGTGATGACCTCATCCCCGGGCCCGACGCCGAGGGCGGTCAGGGCCACCTTCAACGCCGCCGTGCCGGAGGTGACCGCCTGGGCATGCTTTGCCCCGCAGTAGGCGGCAAACTGCTCCTCAAAGGCGCGAACCTTGTAAATCCCCTTGCGCTGCTGGGGAAATTCGTAACGAAAGAGGACGCCTGTATCAAGCACCTCCATGATCTCTTTTTTTTCTTCCTCTCCAAAAACCTCAAAACCCGGCATTGTTTTTACTCCTCATTGGTCTTATTGGTCGGACTCTTTTTCTACCAACCCTTGTGCGCTATCTCGTAAATTCGGATCACATCCTCCAGGCTGGGCCGGCGTGGGTTGTTTTCCACCGGACGGGTCACGGTCAGGGCGATCTCGGCCATCTTCGCTATCTTGTCCGCCGGGATGCCGATTGCCTCCAGGCTTGACGGGATCTCCACATCCTGATTCAGTTCATACACCGCCTCCACCGCTGTCCGGGCCGCGTCGCGCAGGGAAAGATCGGCCACGTCATAGCCCATGATGTCCGCGATGCGGGCAAACTTTTCCGGACTTGCGATGATGTTGTACTCCACCACAAAGGGCAACAGCACGGCATTGGCCAGACCATGGGGAATGCCGAACATGCCGCCCAGGGGATAGGCCATGGCATGCACCAGGCCGACTCCTGCCGTGGCCAGGGCCTTGCCGCCGAGCAGACTGCCCATCATCATGGCGGAGCGCGCCTCGATATTGCCGCCGTTGGCGTAGGCCATGGGCAGATTGGCGCTGATCAGGCTCATGGCCTCCATGGCATACATATCGGAGATGGTATGGGACTGGGTTGAAACAAAGGCCTCCAGGGCATGGGTAAAGGCGTCAATGCCCGGCGCGGCGGTGACTTTGGGGGGGAGGGTCAGGGTCAGGGCGGGATCAAGCACCGCCATTTCCGGATAAAGCGGATCCCCGTTCATGCCGCCCTTGCTTTTGGTTTTCTCGTTGATAAAAACCGCGGTAAAGGTAACTTCCGCGCCGGTACCCGCCGTGGTGGGCACCATGATCTTCGGCACGCCGGGCTTGCCGATCTTGCCGAGCCCCAGATAATCCACGGCCTTGCCGCCGTTGGTCAGCAGGATACTGGCCGCCTTGGCCACATCCATGGCCGATCCGCCGCCCGCGCCGATGACACAGTCGCATTTCGCCTTGCCGGCCAGACGCGCCGCCTCATCGGCCAGCTTCAAGCCGGGCTCCGGATCAACGTGGTCGAATATTTCATACTTGACCCCTCCCCCGTCAAGCGGCGCGGTAATCCGCTCCAGCAGGCCGACGTTTTTCAGGCTCGGGTCGACAACCAGCAGCACCTTCGTGCCGCCAAGCTCATGAACCGCTGAGGCCAGATCATCAATTGCTCCGACGCCGAAACGGATCCGGGTGGGCTGGGTAACGGTAAATTTTTTTGTCGTCATAATGGTTCCTTAATTCACGGGGAGGAATTATTCTTTTGCTTATGAGGCTGCTTTAAGGTTAGATAGTAAAAAAAAGGCAGGTGGCCCTGCACGGCCGCCATTAAAAATATCATAGTACCGTAGCCTCAAGAAACTTAGCAACTAAAATCATGGATTATCAGCTGTCTCGATCTGAAAAAAAACGCCGCGCCAAAAACGTGGAAGAGCTTGCAGCGGCACTTGTCGACCTCTCCCCCCAGGACGTCAAAAAACTGCCCTGCGACGACTTCATTAAATCTGAAATCCTTGCCGCCCAGCCGCTGAAAGCCGGCGCCAGGAAAAGACAGATCAAATACCTCACCAAGAATCTGCGCGAGCTCGACCCTGAACCTCTCTTTCATTTCATGGAAACGGAAAAAGGTTCGCATCTCAAGCAGAAAAAAGAATTTCACGAACTGGAAAATCTGCGCGACACCATCATCAACGAGGCCATCGCCGCAGCCGAAACCGCGGATGAAATGCAGGTGGAACTCGACCGGTCATGGGACAGTCCCGCCCTTGACGCCGCGGCGGAAAATCTTCCAGGTCTCGACATCGATGCCGTCCGCACATCGGCCTGGCGTTATACCCGAAGCCGCAAGGCCGCTGTCGGCCGGGAGATTTTTCGCCTGTTGAAGGCCGCGTCCGAACGAAAAAAATGGACCGCTGAGCAGGATTCAGGAGTCGGAAGCCAAGAGTCGGAATAACTACCCACTGATGGATTCACCTCCTTAATTGTGACGTGCGACATATTGCCCAAATAAATCAGGAGAAACACCATGGACTACCGCACCGGCTCAATCAGCAGGGTCCTTACCATCCGTTTTGACGACGGCGACGACCTCTTGGGCGGCCTGACCGAAATAGTCAAAAAGGAAAATATCCGCAACAGCTGGTTCCAGGTCATCGGCGGCATCAGGGAAATCGATCTCGTCACCGGTCCGAAAGAGCCGGTCATGCCGCCGGATCCGGTTTGGCGTGAAGTGCGCGACGCCCGTGAAACCCTGGGCAGCGGCAGTATCTTCCGCGATGAAAACGATGCCCCGAAAATCCACCTCCATGCCGCCCTCGGCCACCACGGGGAAACCATTACCGGCTGCCTGCGCAAGGGCAGCCGGACATATCTGCTCCTGGAGGTGATCCTCTTTGAGATATGCGGATTTACCGCCGGCCGCCCCTGGTCCGAGGATAAAGGCTTCAACATCCTCACCTTTTCCTGAGCGCCTGCCATGAAAGCAAAAATAGACGAAGTTATTGCCTATGAAATCAAAAGGGATATGGCCGACCGTTATTTCGGATTCCGCAAGCTCATTGAGGACGACAAGGTTGAACTTGAAAATGAAATCAGCATGCACTCCTTCATTCTGGAAAAGAGGATCAGCTTCGACCTGATCCGCATTTATATAATTTTAAAGGACGAGACGCTGGTTGATCAGTTTCTCGGCCTGACGACCTTTGACAAAAAACAGTTTTACGACCCTTTTTTCATTGAATCCAAAACCATCATGGAGCGGGTTTTCGTGGGCATCAAGGAACACGGGCTTACCAGGGCGGGAAGATTCGAGAATCTCCTGATGGACTGCTACGAAAGGCTTGAATTTCACACCAGGCATTACCGGAAGAAATTCGAGGAACTGAAAGAGGCAAACAGGGAACTCGCCGAGGAAATAGAGGTCTTTCACCAACAGAATGATCTGGGCTCCATGCTCGGCTTCCTGCGCTCGCTGGGCAACTCGAAAAAACTGGGGAGCATGGAGGGCGGCATGGAAATCGGCATTGCCCAGAGTCTGGAGCAAAAAATGGCCATCGCCGTTCCCCTGCCCATTGAACACCACCTGCCGTTCATCGAGCCGCTGCCTCCCCTTGACAAGGTGGAGAAAACATTAAAAAAGCTGGCTGCCCAGGCCTACAGACTGCATGATAATGAAACCCTGGAATTCCTGACCAGCAAAAAAACCGCGGCAGCACGCTGACACGCCGCCATTTCCCCGATTGCCAATGTTTACCTATCAGAAAACAAACCGTTATTTTGCCCAGATCGCCCGGGGACTTGAAAAATTCGGCGCCGAAGAGATCACCAATCTCGGCGCCCGGGATGTCAAAAGCGCCTTCATGGGCATCTATTTTTCCGGCGACCTTGCCACCCTGTACAGGGTCAATTACATGTCCCGGCTTTGCACCCGGATTCTGGCCCCCCTTCTCACCTTTGACTGCCACAGCACGAAATATCTTTACCAGACGGCCCGCAAAATCGAATGGCACAACCTGCTGACGGAAAATTCCACTTTTGCCATCAAGGCGTCGGTTGCCGGGAGCAGGATCAAACATTCCCAGTACGCAGCCCTCTGCCTGAAGGACGCCATTGCCGACCATTTCCGTGACCGTTGCGGCATCCGGCCCAACATCGACACCGAGCATCCGGACCTGTGGTTCAACCTGCGCATTGATCGCAATAAAGCAATCATCAGCATCGACACCTCCGGCGGCTCCCTGCACCGACGGGGTTACCGCCAGGAAAGCGTCGAAGCGCCGATGCAGGAAACGGTGGCCGCGGCCATCATCCGCATGAGCGGCTGGGACGGCAAAACCCCGCTTCTTGACCCGATGTGCGGCTCCGGCACCATTGTAAGCGAGGCGCTGATGCACGCCTGCCGGATTCCCGCGGGCTTTCTGCGCCAACGCTTCGGTTTCGAGATGATGCAGGAATTCGACCCGGCTCTTTGGCAACAAGTCAAAACCGAGGCCAACAACAACATCCGTCGCCTGCCCAAAGGGCTCATTTCCGGCAGCGACATTGCGCCCGCTGCGGTGAAAGCGGCCAGAACAAACCTCGCCATGCTGCCGCACGGCGATTCCATTCCGATCGCCACCAAGCCCTATCAGCAAATCCGGCTCACTGAACAAACCGTGCTCGTCACCAACCCGCCCTACGGCATCCGCCTGCAGGAGAAAAAAGGCACGGACCAGTTCCTGCGGGAACTGGGCAATTTCATCAAGGACCAGACAAACCTTACCGCCGCCTTCATTTATCTCGGCAAGGAGGAGCTGGTCAAGGATACCGGCCTCAAACCCGCATGGGAGAAAGTTCTTTTCAACGGAGGGCTTGAAGGAAGGCTGGTCTGCTGGAAGTCAAAATAATGAAGGAAGGATGATGATGGGTAAACGTAGTCTGTCCCTTTTATTCGGTTTTATATCACAACCAAGTATCGCCGTCGACCTCGGCACCGCGAATACCCGCATCTACACCTCGCTGCATGGTGAAGTTACTGAAAGACCTTCGTCCATCAGCCTGACGACCGATAAGACAAATACTATTTCCGACGAATACATCCAGTATATCAACAACAAACTTGCCGCAAAGCCGCTGCGCGGCGGCGTCATTGTCGACCTCAAAAACGCCGTGGCCCTGTTAAAACCATTAGTAAAGAAATCGAGAAGATTTTTATCGGCCCCGCTTTCATTGGCCAGCGCCCCGACCGATACCACGGAAAACGAACGAAATCTCCTTTGCACAGCGCTTATGAATGCCGGGGCATCCCAGGTGGCAATAATCCCGGAAGTCTGGGCTGCCGCAATAGGAGCCGGCATGGACATTACCCGGCCAAATGCCCAGCTGCTCATAGATATCGGGGACGGAGTCACTGACATGGCGATATTCCGCGATGGACGCATCATCAACTCCTCATCGGTTCGTATCGCCTGCAGTGATCTTCAGCGAGCTGTTCGTTCGGCGGTGATGACAAAATACAAAGTACAGATATATGATACCGACACTGAAAAATTAACAAATCTCATTTCATCACTGTCGCGAAATCAGGAATGCGGGTCCGAAACATTCAATGTTTCCGGAATTGATATCGTCAAAAGATGCAAGATTGATCGCTGTATACACAAAACAGATGTCATCAAGGCCATGGAGCCGGTCATTGACAAAATCATCGTCAAGATTGAATTCAGCTTAAAAAAACTGCCGCAAAAAACATATAGCGAAATAGAGGATTCAGGAATTTGCCTGACAGGCGGCGGAGCCTGTATCGAGGGAATGGACAAATTAATCGCAGCACGAACCGGCATAAGGGTTCAAATCGCCCCTGACCCCATACACGCGGTGATAAACGGCGCCATTCAAACCTTAACCAATTGGAACGGCAACAAATACTGGTGGGAAAATATTGTTTGGCCCAAATTGTCATCATGACAATCCGATACCGGCCGCCTTCTCCCTTCCGCTTCCCCGCATGCCCCGCCATGCTCCCTTTTCCCATGAAACACGATGCATCGCCCCCATCCGCGGCCGGCCGATCAATTTGTTTTAAATTGACAAAGAGCCCCTAAAAAAAGTATCCCTTTGTTATGGGGCAAACCTGATCGGCCATGTGGTCGATGAGGTTTGCAACCGCCGTCGCGGTGAGGTCGGCAAAAAAACAATTGCCTGCAACCTGCAAACACCTGTTCCCTGCGGCAAAGGAGCGAACGATGACCGTGGAATTCTTGTTAAAGGGGGGGGTTCTGGCGTGGCCGATTCTGTTTTGTTCCATCGCCGGCTGGACCATTTTTCTTGAACGGTTCCTGTACTATCGGGCCGCATCCAGGATCAACCCGTCACTGATCGATTCCATTTATCAACTGGTCGGCAAGGGCAAATTCGCGGAGGCCCGCGCCAAACTCCGGGCCAGGGAACGGGACGGCGCCTTCACCTCCCCGCCGGCGGAACGCATTTTGCGCGATGGAATCGCCGATGATCCGACCGACCGCGAGACCCTGGAGCTCATCCTCTCCCACAGCGTCAACCGCGAACTGAAGTTGATGGACCGCTATCTCGGCACCCTGGCAACCCTGGGCAACATTGCCCCGCTTCTCGGCCTGCTCGGCACTGTTTTCGGCATGATCAAGGCCTTTATGGCCGTCCAGCAACTGGGCGGACGCGTTAATGCATCCGTCCTGGCCGGCGGCATCTGGGAAGCCCTGCTGACCACCGCCTATGGCCTGGTTGTTGCCATCCCCATCGTCTTTTTCCACAATTACCTGGAAAATCGTTTGCAGGAACTGCAGGCCATGCACGAAGAGGTCGCGGTTTTCCTGGTCAAGGCCTGGCTCTCTTCGCAACAGGAGTGATCTATGCTCACCTTTCCCAGACGTTCCCGCACCCAGGTCGCCGTTCCCCTGACCTCCCTCATCGATATCGTCTTTCTTTTGCTCGTCTATTTCCTGCTGACCAGCAATTTCGTCACCCAGGAGGCCATCGACATCCGCTTGCCGCAAGTGGACAGCGAAAAACCGGCCATCGAACAGCTGGTCGTCATCACCGTCGACAGCCAGGGCAATTTCTACATTGCCGATACTTTGGTGGGAGAACAGGAACTGGCCAGACAGGTCCGTTTCGGCCTGGCCGAGGCCGACCGACAGGAGGTGGTGATCAAGGCCGACCGGGACGTCCGCTATGACCGGGTGATAGCAGCCATGGATATTGCAAAAATGAGCGGAGCGAGCAGTCTGCATCTGGCCATAGAACACAAATAGAATCACCTGCCGGCATGAACCTCCAAACAAAATGCCGTATCGACAAATTGCGCCAATAGCGCGGATGCCGTTCACCATGAGGCCGTATGTCAGGTTGCGAAATTGCTTGACAACGCGCAGGTTCATGGCAAAGTAATGTCGCAAAAAGCAGTGGGACGGACGGTGCAGCGGCAAGAGTTTCCCCGTGACCAGATGCCGTGTTTTTCGGTCCGTCACGACACGTCGCCACTCCTCCCCCGGCTTGCAATGACATCTTTTTCAGCTTTTTGCAAATTCATCAATTATTTCCTCGACACAAAAAGGACCCGCCCATGGCTACGATTGAATTGTTGATTTCCACCCTGTCCGGCTGGATCTGGGGCCCGCCCATGCTGATTTTACTGGTGGGCACCGGACTCTACCTGACCATACTGCTGCGCGGCATGCAGTTCCGGGCCCTGCCCCACGCCCTGCGTCTGATCTGGCACAAGGAACTGGGCACGGAAGGAGACATCAGTCATTTTGCGGCGCTCATGACCGCCCTTGCCGCCACGGTGGGCATCGGCAATATCGTCGGCGTGGCCACAGCCATTTCCATCGGCGGGCCGGGAGCGGTGTTCTGGATGTGGATGACGGGCCTGGTCGGCATGGCGACCAAGTATGCGGAAGCGGTGCTGGCGGTCAAATACCGGGAAAAAGGGGAATACGGCATGCGCGGCGGACCGATGTATTATCTGGCCAAGGGCGCGGGACTTCCCCGCCTGGCGTGGTTGTTCGCCCTGTTCACCGCCATGGCGACCTTCGGCATCGGCAACATGACCCAGGCCAACGCGGTGGCCGCCATTTTCCAATCGACCTTCAACATCGAACCATGGCTGACCGGAACGGTCCTGATGCTGCTGACCGGGCTGGTCATTCTCGGCGGCATCAAGTCCATCGGCCGCTTCACCTCCCTGCTGGTGCCTTTCATGATCGTCGGTTACGTGGGCGCCGCGCTGCTGGTGCTGACGTTGAACGCAAGCGAGATACCACATGCCCTGTATCTGATCTTTTATCACGCCTTCAACCCGTCGGCCGCCACGGGCGGCTTTGTCGGGGCAACGGTAGCCGCGGCCATGCGTTACGGCGTAGCGCGCGGCGTCTTCTCCAACGAGTCGGGCCTGGGATCGGCCCCCATCGCCGCCGCCGCGGCACGGACCAAGGATCCGGTCAAGCAGGCCCTGGTCAGCATGACCCAGACCTTCATCGACACACTGGTGGTCTGCACCATGACCGCGCTGGTGATCCTCACCGCTCCCTGCTGGCTGCAGGGCGTAGCGCCCGGACAGTTGACCAGCGCCAGTTTCGGCGACACCCTGGGTCAGGGCGGGGTGGTGATTGTCGCCCTGGCCACCGGCCTTTTTGCCTATTCCACCCTGATCGGCTGGAATTACTACGGCGAAAAGGCCGTTGAATATCTGGCCGGGCCGCGCGCCATTAATCCGTACCGGGTTGTCTTCGTCTGCGTGGTGATCGTGGGCGCCATGATGAAGCTGGAATTCGTCTGGAATTTCTCCGACCTGATGAACGGCATGATGGCCATTCCCAACATCATCGGCCTGCTGCTGCTTTCCCAGGTGGTCAAAACCGAAACAGCCCGTTATTTTAAACGCTGACACCGGGCCGTGACGCCGATGACGCAAAGCAGCCGATTCCCCGGAGGTCTTACTTTCATTGACAGCCATTCTTTCTTTGTATTTACGAAGCTGTACCAGGAAATGAAACACCCATTTTTATCGGGAAGGAAGTGAGCATGGACAAAATCGGCCAGTCGTTCAAGATCAATGCCGAAATCATGAAATCCAGAGTGACCAGGCATGCCGTTTACGGAGTGCTCATTGCCTTTTGCGCCATCCTTGCCGCTACCCTGCTGACCGCCTCTCTCCAGTTCGGCGCCATTTCGCCGGACACCATTCTCAAGGCACAAAAAACCAACGTCACCCTGTGGATACTTGACGCCATGCCGTTTATTTTTGCCTTCTGGGGCCAGCATGTCAGCTCCATCATGGCCTACGAAGCCAGCTCCATGGTCATCGACCAGACCCAGGAACTGCGCACCCAGACCGCGGCACTGGAATACCAGGCCATGCACGAAGCAACCCATGATCATCTCACCGATCTGCCCAATCGGGTTCTCCTGCGTGACCGCCTTGAACAGGCGATTCGCACCGCGGCGCGGGAAAAACAAAAAATCGCCCTGTTCATCCTCGACCTTGACCGCTTCAAGGAAGTCAACGACACCCTGGGCCACTACAGCGGCGACCGCCTGCTCAAGCAGGTTGCCCTGCGCCTGCGAGGTGCGGTGCGGCAATCCGACACCCTGGCTCATCTCGGCGGTGACGAATTCGCCATCCTCCTGCCCGTAATCAAGGCCAGCAGCGACGTAAACATTGTCCGAAAAAAAATCCAATCCGTCTTCAAATCGCCTTTCGACCTGGAAGGGTTGAAACTTGAAGTGCAGGCAGGAATCGGCGCGGCGGTTTACCCTGATCACGGCAAGGACATGGACAGCATCATGCAAAAGGCGGACATGGCCATGTACGCGGCTAAACAGGATGACGAGCGGTTCATGCTTTACTCCGCCGATCTCGACAGATTCAGCCCGCACCGCCTGACGCTGCTGGGTGAACTGCGACAGGGAATTGAAAACGACGAACTGCTCCTCTACTACCAGCCAAAAATCGATGCAACGGGAAACAGCGTCCGCGGGGTGGAGGTGCTGGTCCGCTGGCAGCACCCCCAACACGGCTTCATGCCTCCTGATGAATTCATCCCCCTGGCCGAACGGACCGGTCTGATCAAACCGCTTTCCTTCTGGGTGTTGCGCAATGCGGTCAAGCAGGCGGCGGACTGGCAGGAGAGCGGACTACGGCTCGGCATCGCCATCAATCTCAGCCCCTCCACCCTGCTCGATGTTGAGCTGCCTGATCTTATCACCGGCGTTCTCGCCTCATCAACGGTCCGGCCGGAAATGATCACCCTGGAGGTCACCGAGGGATCTATCATCAAAGATCCGAACCGGGCAATGGAAATCCTTAACAAACTCGCCGACATGGGCATCCGCATCTCCATCGACGATTTCGGCACCGGCTATTCGTCCCTCTCTTATCTCAAAAAAATGCCGGCCACCGAGGTAAAAATCGACAAATCCTTTGTCATGGATATGATGAACAACGAAAATGACGCCGCCATCGTCAAAGCGACCATTGATCTGGCCCATAACCTTGGTTTACAGGTGGTGGCGGAAGGAGTGGAGAACCGACAAACAGCCGACCGGCTCACGGACCTCGGTTGCGATCTCCTCCAGGGCTACTATTTCAGCAAACCGATAGCAAGTAACGAGCTGACCAAATGGCTCATGGCCTATCGGTAGGCGACCGCCGATCACGGACTGAGTCCGCGGCAGCCGCGCCGCCAGAAAAACAGCACCGATCCACCCCCCAGCCCAAGCGAGGCCAAAAACCAGGCGCCAAGCGAAACGGCGTGCCGCCATGTCATGGCCCCGTCCCGTATCCAGCTTTTCATTAAATAATACATGGGATATGCCCCGCCCGCCACCATGGCGAAAACAATGGTCATGGCGCAGAAAAGAAAAAGCATCGCCCCCATGCCGCCGAGTGCGGCGGCGCGGTTTTCCGCCTTGAAATCAGCATACATCGCCCCAAAAGCAATCGCCAACCCCACCACAGTCCAGCAGATGACAAGACTTGCCGTCACGGAAAACCACCACATGGGGCCGGAGATCTGCAGCAATGCGTCGGAGGTGATGATAAGAAGCAAGGTAAACAGGGTAAAAGGTACGACGTAAAAAACAAATTTACAGAAGAGGAATCGGCCCACCGTCATGGGCGAGGCGGCTATCAGCCAGAAGGCGCCCGTCTCCGCCCCGATTGCCGGAAAGACGAAGCGGGCCGCCAGCGAAGTGACCATGAAGCCCGCCATGCCGACATTGAGAAAAGAAATCAGGTTGGTGACATATTCGGTCTGCAGCGGGGAACGCTCCAAGGGCAGGGCCTTGAAGCTGTAAAGATAGACCACCACCAGCGCCGCGATCATGAAAAGTTGCGACCACTCGGCCGAATCGCGCAGGAAGACCTTGGACTCCTTCCTGAAAATCCATGACGCCGCTCCCGGTCGGTAGCCGCTTTTTCCGGCAAAAGTCCGATAGCCGCCGAATGATTCCTGGGATTTTGTGTAGGCGGTGAGAAAAAAACGGCTCATGGCCCATTCACCGATAAAAAAAAGCGACGGGGGGCCGAGCAGCAGCAGGGAAAGGAGCAGCCAGTCGATTTCCCGGTCCATGAGATACAGAGAAAGCATATTGGCCGCCCAGGCGGCGGGCACATAGGGTCCGGCCGGTTGGGACACCGCGGAAAGGTACTCGATGAAATGGCCGTACTGGTCCGGATTCACCAGCTGTTCCGGTTTCAGCATGCGAAACATGATGTAAACAAAGGTGCCGAAGCACAAGGAGAGGTAAAAAACAATGTCCTTGGTCTGGCGGGCCGGGAAATATCGGACCAAAACCACGGTCAACCCCATGCCTATCCCCCCTGACATGAATGCCGTGCACAGCAGACAGACAACCAGCAGCAACTGATAGCCCCAACCGGCGCCAAATACCCGGCCATACGCCGCAAAGACCGGCAGGGAAAAAACCACCATCATCCAGGAGGTATAGACAACGGTGGTGACATAGCGCATGAAATAGATCTGCTCCGGAGCAACGGGCGCGGCAAAAATAATCTCATTGTCCTTGGAAAGAAAGAGGGTGGAAACAGCGGTAACCATGCAGGAAAAAATGAGCATGGCAAACATGATGATCCAGCCCATCTGAAATATCTTGAGACTCAAAATAATGCCGAGTTCACTCTGACTGTGAAAATACCGCACCACCTTGAATGACACAAAATAAAGGGCAAGACAGAGAGCAAGACCGAAAAGGGCCACACCGCTCCCTTTGACCGGCAAGCCGCCGGCCGGGAAAAAACGGTTGCGCATGA
The DNA here is from genome assembly GCA_001914235.1 of Desulfobulbaceae bacterium DB1. Classification (NCBI taxonomy): domain Bacteria; kingdom Pseudomonadati; phylum Thermodesulfobacteriota; class Desulfobulbia; order Desulfobulbales; family Desulfobulbaceae; species Desulfobulbaceae bacterium DB1. Next base: position 12,200 of record MQUF01000004.1, on the reverse strand, counting down.
CGCGCAGAAAGGGAAAAAGCAGGACCCTACGCATCTCACCCGCCGTCATTTTTTAAAGCGGCGATAATCGCCGCGAGTTCATCCGCGCCGGTCAACTGGAGAAAAACGTCCTCCAGGTCCGATTCCGTCAGCCTCGCCTCCTGCCGCAGGGAGTGAAGTGTCCCCAGGGAACGGATCCGACCGTGCAGGATAATGGCAATCCGGTCGCACAGTTCCTCGGCAATCTCCAGGGAATGGGTGGAAAGGAAAATGGTGTTTCCCTTGCGGGCATGGCTCTTGAAAAGCTCCTTGACGATGCGGGCGCTCTTTGGATCAAGCCCCACCATGGGTTCGTCGACAATGACCAGCGGCGCATCAAGCATAAAGGCCGATGTCATGATGATCTTCTGCCGCATGCCGTGGGAATAGCATTCAATGAGATGATGCTGCCACTCCTTCAGGTCAAAAAGCTCAAGATACCGCTCTGACCGTTGAAACTCCGCCTCCGACAACCCATAAAGGCCGGCGACAAACTGGAGGAATTCGGAACCGGTCAGTTTTTCATAAAGGTAGGGCCGGTCCGGAATGTAGGCGGTGAGCTGCTTGCATTTCTCCGGCTCTTCCGCCATGCTGTGACCGCAGAGGCTGATGCTTCCAAGGTCCGGCTTGAGCAGCCCGGCCAGCATTTTGATGGTGGTGGTTTTCCCTGCGCCGTTGGGCCCGAGAAAACCGAAAATCTCTCCCCTTCCCACCGAAAAACCGACATCATCCACCGCGGCATAGGTGCCGAAATGCTTGGTCAAACCCGCCACTCGGATGGCTCCAGCTTCATCGCGTTCCATTATCCCTTCCCTCACCCGTGTCCATCTGTTCAGCGGGCAGAATACGCAGTCGGCCGAGAAGCGCCCCGATGCGGATCTGCTCCGCTGTTTCGCCGATGACGAACCTGATATGGGTAAGATCAGCCGGCAGTTGATTTTTCGTCGTATCAAGACTGACCCAGGATCCCCCCAGACACACCTCATTCCAGGCATGATAGAAAAAGGCGCCCTCATGCCATGTCACCCCTGCGGCAATGCGGGTCGGAATCCCGGCACTGCGCCCCAGGGCGGCAAAGAGAACGGCGTGTTCGTTGCAGTCGCCGATCCTGGTCGCCAGGGTCGTGACCGCGTCGGGGATACCGATCACCGGTCGTTTTTCGATATTTTCAAAAACCCAGCCCGCCAGCGCCCGCACTTGGTCCAGGGGACGGTGAAGCCCTTGGGTGATTTCCGCGGCCAGGGCCATGATCTGGGCCTGATCCGCCTGGACATAGGGAGTCGCAGCAAGCTGTTCTGCCGCGTCGGCACATGCCGAACCGCCGGCGAATTCCATTTTTTCACGGTGAATGGTCACAATACCGTTTTGCCACTCTTGCCTGCCGCCGGACAAATCAAAATGCACATCCTCCGGTAACTCAAGACGAAAAGCAATCCGCGGTTGATCTGCGATATCATCCAGTTTACCGTCATAAGCCACTGCCACGTTGCGGAGAATATCCGCCCCTTTGCGGCTGATACTGGTGGCCCGAAATTCAGGCTCACTGACAAAAACAAAACCGGCCGGCGACTCCTCCATGACAACCTTGCCGGAATCATCGAGCCAGCTGCTGATCCGTATCCCGGAAAAGACCTCTTCAAAATGATGGAGGAGTTGAATCCTGCCCTGCACCAGTTTTTTTTCAAGCCCCTTGTATTCGACAAGCACATCCTTGCCGCTCAGGGAAAGGGGGTCGAAATAGCCGATTTTCACCTTGTCGCCGCTGCGCAGATTTTCCGTCAGCAGATATCCCCGCTGATTCAGGGAAAGCAGCGGAGGCGATGTCAGGGTAACGGAGTCGCGAATTTCATCCTTGCCGTTTTCCAGCACGAATTGCACGGTGTTGCCGCGCACCTCGCCTCGTGCCTGCATGGCGTAAAAGGGGGACGAAAGAGAAAACTGAAAATCCCTGAGCAGCAAGGAGGGCGTCAGACGGGCATCAACCGCCATCTCCACCGGGTAATTCTTGCCGACCACCGTCAGATTGAGAATTGCCTGTTGATTGAGTTGAATCAATCCGTCATCCCGCCGCACCATCCTGTTTTTGACAAATCCGATGCGCTGCCGCTGCAGGTAGACTCCGACAAAATTTTCCTGTTCCGCCTTTTCCATCACCTGCGCCTCATGCAGATCGAGCCTGCGAACGAGATAATCCCGCTGCAGCAGGAAAACAAAAAGGGCGATCCAGCACATGATGATGGCGAGCTTACAAAATGAAATTATTCCGCGCAGTTGCATGATGTTTTTTTTCATTCATCACAGATTTGATCGATCGACCGTGAAAATTTGCCGCGGAAGTGCCGCATGTTGCAACGCTGCCAAAAACGACAAACAGCACGATAGCGTCAACAACGCATATGGGGCCATGGCGAAACGGCGGAAGACGCAACGATTCTTCCGCAACGCCGCTTCAAGCTTTTTTTGATTGACAATGAACTTTTGTTCACACCATTATAGAAATATTATACGAAAATGATTCAAATAGCATCTACATGTGTGTCGATTCAAAAAAGGTAAAGGGAGGAGGAATAATGGCTTGCAAATCAAAAACATGTAAAACCACCACGAACAAAAGCGCCGCGACCGTCAAGGCTCCACGCAAGACAATCCAGACCACGGAATTTTCCTTGGTGGCACCCGACGCGTCGGAAGTATTTCTTACAGGAAATTTCAACGAGTGGAATCCCGCCGAGCATGCCATGCGCAAATTTCAAGGTGGGAAATTTGTCAAGAAATTGAAACTGAATCCCGGCAAATATGAATACCAGTTTATTGTTGACGGCCAATGGTGGACCGACCCCGCCAACCCCAATCGAGAAACCAACTCTTTCGGCTCGGAAAACTCGATCGTTGAAGTCGGAGAAGAAGTAGTGGCCTATAAATAAAAAAAACGCGCGGAGTTCTTGACAAAAGAACCACCGCGCGTTTGTTGTTTTCAAGCGGATCGCGTTTTATTCGCTTTTAATCACAGGCGATCTTCAGCAATTTGCCGCCTACTTTCAGCGGATCGCCGACCTTGACTTCAATCATCTCCACCTTTCCCGCCACCGGGGCAAGAACAGGGGTCTGCATCTTCATCGCCTCAAGCACCGCCAGTTTGTCACCGACCGCCACTTCCTGGCCGACCTCGACGCTGATCTCGCAGACATTGGCCCCAAAGGGGGAACGGACATCGCCGATTTTACCGAGCTCCAGAATCTCCTTTTTGGACAGGGTCGGCTCTTTAGCCACGCCCTGCTCGGTCACCTCGGCCTCCATGGTAAAGACCCGCAAATGGTGATCGACATTCAAATAGATACTGGTTTCACCGTTTTCATTTTTCTGCATGGGACCGATTTCAATAATATGACCCTTGCCGTTATGATCGGTGAAATGCAGGGTTTCACCCAGGGCAAAGCCACCGCGCTTGAAGAAAATTGACGGGGGAAGGACGTACACCTTGCCGAATTTTTCTTCGAATTTGAAGAAATCAACCGCATCCTTGGGATGCTGCAGATAGGTGACGAGCTGTTCGTCGGTGGGCTCGTATCCGAGTCGATCATTCAGCACGACCCGTTCCTTTTCAATGTCGATATCCTCGATTTCATCCATGCCGCCCTGTTCTTCGAGGATCTTCTTCCATTCAGGCCCAAAGGCCTTCTCATAAATCCAGTCATCCGGACGATAAAAAGGAAACGGTCCGTACTTGCCGAGCAACAGATTTTTCAAGTCGCCGGAACAGTTGCCGTAGCGCTCTCCACCAAGCACATTGCTGACCGCGGTGGTCCAGAGGATCTGGGAGCCGGGTGTCACGCTCCACCAGTTGCCCAGTTCCCGCTGCACCTTGGGCAGCTCCTCATGGAGAATCTCCGGCATCCGGTGCAGGAACTTGCCTTTCATCGCCTGCTCGAAACTGCTGCCCATGGCGCCGCCCGGCAGCTTATGGATCTGCACCGTGGGCAGAAATCCCTTGAACTGCGACTCGAAATAATCATAATACTGCCGTTCATTGCGCAGCGCCTCGGAGGTTTCGATCACCGCGCCTTCATCCATGCCCACCGCCTGATGCCCGTAATCCTTCAGGGTCTGCAGCACGGAAAGCACCGGTGGCGGACCGAAGTAAGCGGTGAAGGCATGATCCGATGCATCGACGATTTTCGCCCCGTTTACCACCGCGGCGGTGATGCGGCCGATGTCATTCCCGTCGGTATTATGGCCGTGGTAGTGAATGACGATATCAGGATAGGCATCCTTGATCGATTTCACCAGATCGCCGATCCGCTTGGGGGTTCCCAGACCGCCGTGGTTCTTGATACAGAGAAGAATTTCGTCGCCGGTGACGGCAAGAATCTCACCCACCTTTTTCACGTAAAACGCATCCGTGTGCTCCGGACCGGTGGAAAAGCAGATGCACGGCTCCAGAATTTTCCCCGCCTTCTGCACCTCTTCAAAAACAGCCTGCATATTGGGGACATGGTTCATGAAGTCAAAGACGCGCCAGACATCGACATATTTGGCGAACTCCCGCACGGCAAACCGGATGACGTTCTGCGGATAGGGCCGGTAACCGAACAGGTTGACCCCGCGGCACAGGGTCTGAAACATGGTGTTCGGCATTTTTTCCCGCAGCTGTTTCAGCTTGAGGAACGGATCGACCTGCTTGCGCAGGATATCGACATGCACCGAGGCGCCGCCGGTTATCTCCAGGGAAAAGTAATTGGCATTTTCCCTCGCCTCCGCGGCCAGCAGATCGGTATGAAGCAGAATGCGATTCTTAAAATCCGACTGGGAAAGGTCGCGGGTCGTGTTGGTGACGAAATAACCGTCCGTACTCCGCATTATTTTCAGTACTTCCGTGATATGCATACCTTGAACAATTCGGTCCATGGTGACTCCTTTTTATGGCAAACAGGGTCGCAACCCTTCAATTGACTGTTGGTCGCTTAAGCCGTTGTCTCCAAACGACATGGCCGCTCACATGGCCGCTACGGCAGAAGAATCCGTTACGAATACGAAACAAGTTGTTTCGTTACGCCCCTAAATTGCGTAAACATTTTCCTTTTTATAGTGAATCTCGGCAATCAGCTTGGCCAGTTTGTACACCTCGCTGGTATCATCCTTGTAATCAAAAAGATGCGGATGGGTCTCAAGATACGATGTGTCGAAATCGCCTTCCTGGAAATCAGGGTCGTTGACCAGATTCAGATAAAAAGGAATAGTGGTTTTCGGACCGGTTATGGTGTAGTTGCGCAGGCAACGGCGCATGCGGTCAACGGTTTCGTTCCAGGAAAAACCGAAAACCGTCAATTTGACCAGCAGGGAATCATACACCTCGGGAACCGTGAAACCCTGGTAGACAAAACCGTCAAGACGCACACCATATCCGCCGGGCGACCGATAGACGGTGACCGTCTTGCCGCCCTCCGGCATGAAATTATTCTGCGGATCCTCGGCATTGATACGCACCTCGATGGCATGGCCGCGCATTTTCACATCAGCCTGGGTAAAGAGCAGCTTTTTGCCCAGGGCAAGCTTGATCTGGGTGCGAACGATATCGATGCCGGTGACCATCTCGGTGACGGTATGCTCCACCTGCACCCTGGTGTTGATCTCCATGAAATAATAGTTGTAGTCCTTGTCCACCAGGAACTCAACCGTGCCGGCATTAAAGTAGTTGGAGGCCTTTGCCGCCTTGACCGCCGTTGCACAAATTTCATCAAGCAGCTTGTTGTCGGGAATCATGGACGGTGCTATTTCAACCAGCTTTTGATTACGCCGCTGAATAGAGCAGTCACGGGTGCCCAGATGAACGGTATTGCCGTACTTATCCGCCATGATCTGGACTTCCACGTGCTTTGGCTGCAGCACGACCTTTTCCAGATAAACATTGTCATTATTGAAGGCAGCCTTGGCCTCGGAACGGGCAAGGGGCAACTGCTCTTTCATCTGCAGGTCGTTCTCGATCTGCCGAATGCCTCTGCCGCCGCCGCCGGCGGTTGCCTTCAGCATGACCGGATATTTATATTTCGCGGCAAACTCCAGCGCTTCCTTCAAGCCCGCATCGCCGGAGGAAAGATTGGCTGTGCCGGGCACCATGGGAATTCCGGCTTCAGCCATGATTTTGCGCGCCGTCACTTTATCGCCGAGTTTCATGATGACTTCGTGGGGCGGACCGATGAAAATAATGCCCGCTTCTTCACAGGCCTTGGCAAAATCCGGATTTTCCGCCAGGAAACCGTAACCGGGATGGATGGCGTCAACATAATGGGACTTGGCGGCCCGGATTATCTTTTCAATACTCAAGTAATCCGACCGGGGTCCGTCGCCGATCCAGATTGCCTCATCAGCCGTACGGATATGGAGCGCGGCATTATCGGGCGTCTCATAAATCGCCACTGCCGTATGCCCAAGCTCCTGAATGGCGCGAATGATTCGCAACGCAATTTCACCGCGGTTTGCTACCATTATTTTTATTTTCTTGCTCAAGAGATTACCTCATATATTGACGTTTGCGCAGAACACATTTCTCCATTAACCTGTCCCGAAAGCAGGTTGTTATCGCCATCACACATTTCCGGCATACACATGGAACCGTGCCCGGAAGTTATATAAAAAAACACGAGTTTCTCAGATGGGAAGGAAAGACGTAAAAGGAACTACCCGGAGCTGAAAAAAACCAAATGCGGTAAAAATTACCAGATATTTTTTTATTACGCAAGCAGAAACAAAGGATGGAAAACATGACCGGCACGGATATTTCCTTCGCCGGATCGAAAAATTTCCTTATTTTTTATTTATTCTTCCTGTAATTTTTTTTTACACCAGGCCATTCCGCCGGCATTTTCAGCATTTCTTGAAATCAGGAAAAAGCAAGGAACACACTGCCTTAGAAGCACCCCACCTCCCCAGCAAAATCGGCACGCTATTTGCTTAATCTCTTCATTGTTCTCGATTTGTCCTCGATACGGAGCACATGCCCGACCGGGAACAGGAGGTCTTTGCCCATGAAGAAAAATGCGCCACAAAAATTACAGCCGGAAGTGCTGATCAACTGCCTTGACGTCCTCTGCCGGGCGAACGCCTCGGTGTTTGAGAGCGACCCCAAACTGGCATCGGATATCAGCCAGGCCATTGAATCCCTGACTGTTGCCCTGCAATCGCACAATTCGCCACAGGAAGACGAGAACATTGATGCCGACAAAGGGGGTGAAAGGGAAAAATATGTCCGCGATTATGAAGAGTCCATTGTTGATGTTCTGACCAACGAAATTATCTATAACCTGAATCCGTGAGGTATCCCGGATTCTCCCTGAAAATTGTGGGGCGCGAAAAAATTTCAACACCGCGACCGCCAGAAATTTATATATTGCCAGCATATTGCTGGTAAATTGGGACATCGTCCCCGTTGTTCTTTGAAAAATTGCTATATTTGCCTGTTTTTAGGCGTATTTTCCCGGCAGGGCCTGCTGTTCAGCCACTTTCCGGCAAATTTCTCTTCTGTTCTTGCATTAGCCAAAGGCAAGCCGGTTATAAACGGCCTGAAACGAGTCAAATGCGCAACAGTGGCGGCTGAACCGCAGCTTCAGTTTCCTGCCGGTCTCAATCAGTCTGGCTGCACGGTACATGAGTTCCTGAATAACGGTACGAATTCTCCTGCGCTTTGCCGAGTGGCGCACTGGTGAGCGATCACCGAGAAGGCCAAGCTGGCCGATAAACCGCAAGATGTTATAAGCCAAGCCGGCCAAGGACATGATCAAGGAATTGGTCGCAAATTTTCCCGAAGGCAACCGCTCAAGATCCATGTCGGTTTTAAATTCGCTGTGAAACTGCTCGCTTGTGCCGTGGTCCCGGTAGAGCTTGATGATCTCTTTTTCCGGCAGGTAAAGGGATGTCCACCAGCCCTCAAGTTCTATATCCGGCACCAGCAGCAACTGGCCGCGTTTGTCAATGGTACGTTCAATCACGCGGACGATCAGGCGGGTACTGAACTCCTTGCCCTCGTGCTCCTGAAGCTGGTTGAAACTGAATACGGCAACCCGTTTGCCGCGTCGTGGTTCGCTCACTTCTCCTTCTTGCAGCCCACGGGCCAGCCAGGCGGGAAGGTCCTGCTTGCGGGGATTCCATTTCAGGATGTAATCGACCTTTTTGTGGCCATAAAGCGTTGCTCGGGTCTCGACAGCATCGTGTCCGGAGTCAAGCCTGAATAACAGTGACTTTTTGGTTAAAGACTTGGCACGGGAGATGGTTTCCTGCAGAAAAGGAATAAAATTGTTTTGGCTGTGCTGGCTGCCCTCCCGGAACTCAAGATTAATACACCAGCCTTCCTCTCCCATGTAGGCGGCTATTGGCGCATAGCCGTCATAACCGTGATAGGTATGCTTGGAACCTTCTTTTTTGGTGCCGGAGTTGTCCATGCAAAAGACGTCCATATCGACGGCGACATGACCCATGGCCAAGGGGGTTACTTTTCCTTTGGCATTGCGGATGAACTCCGTGTAGGTGGAGGAAGCAATTGGCTGAAAAACTGTTGCGGTTTCGTCAAGGCGCTGGCGCAAGGTTTCGGGCGAAGGAACCGCTTTGATGCCAAGTGATTGCTGGAAATACCTGTCGTCTTTCATGTCGGCAATGGCTTCGAAATCGCTTTTGCCAAGCGAGAGGAGCCCGAGATAACTGCGAATGACATCTGTATTGGCAATGTCCTTGGTGTCGGGTATCGCCTTTTTCAGCTTGGCGTTCAAGCTGGTAAAGCGATTGATACCGAGCCCGATCAGGGCCAGGCCGGAATGAGAGGTATAAAATTCGTCCGATGAGCGTTCAAGAATAAATCGTTTCATTTTTTCACCTGCAGAGTGATGTTTTTAGACAGGCGAATATTGCAATATTTTTTGTTAAATTTCAACATGTTATTTTATTATACAGACGATTTTTACTGCAAAAATTTCACGGATTCAGGCCAAATTGTAAGCAAGAGGCTGTTGACCGTTTGCGTGTGTTTTTGCGCAAAAATAAACTTGGAAATATTGCCATCAAAAACAGCAAAATATCCAATGATGAGTTTGCTAAATTCCTGTCTGCTGATCAACAAATAAGCTGTCAAAATTGTGAACTGTTTTTATTGGAACCTCAGGAATAAAGTTAACGATATTTTGGAATGGGGTCTATTTTGATTTTGTCAGGAAGGGGTCTGAGGAAGGGGTCAGGTCTGCCCTTGGCTCTTGTGAGGAAGGGGTCAGGTCTGCCCTTGGCTCTTGGGTATGTATCATATGCCGCTGTAAAAAGATGGTTGGCCGATTTTTTTCTGCGTGACTTCCACAAACATTTGAATCACATATGGTGGATATGTGTTGGGAAAAACGACAGCAATGATGCGGCTTGGGATCACAAACGGTCAAGGGGGCTTTGCATGCCTGACTCAAGGACATGACGCATTTCTTTGCCGGAACGCGGACCACCTCTTCAACTTCTTGAATGAGCTACACGATAAGCAGTGTTTTTGTCTCGCTTTCCTACGGCTATAAACGAAACAACAAGTTCTTTATCCCTCACCTGATAAACGAGACGATAACCTGCATTACGCAGTTTAATTTTATAGCAATCGTTCATTCCGCAGAGTCTCGCGCTTTCAATACGTGGTTGCGTTATTCGTTCTTTCAGTTTTTTTACAAAAACAGAACGAACAGAAGAGTCCAGCTTATCCCATTCTTTTTTGGCCTCTTCTTTAAAAACAAGCTTAGAGCTCATTGATATCAACCTCAATTTCGGATTGATCCTTCCGAGCCTCAACGATAGCTGCCAACTCTATATCTTCCAGCTTATCCATCATCGCCTCAAAGGCTTTAGCGGGTATTGCATAAAATACAGGTTCGTTGCGATTCAGTATAGCAACCGGGCCACCATCCCCCTGCTGAACAACACCCATAGGGTTTTTTTTCAATTCGGATATCCCGGCGCTTACGTCTGCTAAAATATGATGTGTTAAACTCATGTTACCCTCCATAGTATTTTTAAAGAACCTTTTCATAACCCTTATGATAAATCTTTTTAAAGACCATATCAACATTAAAAGCATTCTTAGGTAACCTGTTAAAAGGGTTTTGTGGGGATTGATCTTCCCATCATGAACTTAGGTCGGAATGACAACGGAAAATTGACCATCTGTGATCACCGAATTTTGATGACTGCAAAAATGATTGCAAAAGTTCTGAATCCGGATAGACCAAGAGCAAAAGAATGCAATCAAAAATCCAATTGCACAATAAATTGACACACCAAGCATGAGTTGTTATAATTGGTGTTACCAAATAACACTTATTGTTACTTTATGGAGAAAATGTCATGCCTGCTACTGCTGCTAAAACCGTATCTGTAAAATTGGATCAAGAAACACGCGCCCGAATCGAACATTTAGCCGAAACACACCGCCGTACAGCACATTGGGTGATGCGCGAGGCTATCCAGCAATACCTTGAGCGCGAGGAAAAGCGCGAATCCTTCCGACAAGATGCCATTAATGCGTGGGAGGAATACCAGGAAACCGGCTTGCATGTGACCGGGGATGAAGTTTCCACGTGGCTTGATACGTGGGGCGAAGAAAACGAAAAGGCTGCGCCCATATGCCACAAGTGAGATTTGCGCCGCGAGCGTTACGCGACCTGGAAAGGTTGCGCGAGTTCTTACGCCCGAAAAGCTCAGATGTGGCAAAGCGTGCCGCTGCCATTATCAAGAAAGCGGTGCAAGCACTTGGGCAGCAGCCACAGATCGGACGTCCTGCCGACAACTTGGATCCGGAATATAGAGAATTGCTGATCGACTTTGGCGACAGCGGCTATATCGTGTTGTACCGCTACGACGGCGATTTCGTTACCGTGCTGACGATTCGACACCAAAAAGAGGTAGGATTCTAACTGTAATTGTCAGATTTGAAAGATAAATTCAGGAAGTATATCGAAAAACATGAAATTGAGGTGGCACGTTTTGTCTGGACAGGGAAACGCCGTTTATTAAGTTGATATCCTCCAGCCACAGATTGCACAAATCAGAACATGCATTTTTTAATTAGGCAAAAAAACGTTTCACCCTTCAGGGTGAAAATAGTCAAAAATCCATGCGGCCGCCTACTGCGCGGCAAAGGTGGTCTCGTTGAACTGCTGAAGGAATTCCGCCATGATGGCGTCCATGTCGGCTGAAAAGTTCGGGATATCAGGCAGGTTCCGGTTGTGTTGGAGAAATTCGTGTACCTCGAAACGGCACAGGTCGGGTTGCGCGCAACGGATTCCCATGCCTTCAGTCAGAAAGTTGGCAAGAAAGACGATATTGACTTCCATGGGCACGTCCTTCCCGTCGCCTGGTTCATGGTGGAGTCCCACCGGCACGGTGATGCTTTCGGGAAGGCCCCAGGCCTCAAGAAGGGCGCGGCCGACTTTGGCGTGATCCGTGTCGAGAAAAAAGCGTTCGAGAGCGATGAGCGAGGAGAATGTCTTTTGGTTTTTCTTTTTTCGGCACTGGGTTAACAGGGATTTGTTGAGCACGACCTTGCCCACGTCATGGAGCAGTGCCGCCGTATAAATGGAGAAGGTTTTTTCAAGGCCGGCATGTTTACCGATACAAGCGGCGAGGATGGCGGTGGCAAGGGAGTGATTCCACAGCTCATCGGGGTCGAGGTCGTACGCTTCCTGAGGGCTGTTGAGGATGCCCGCCGAAGCCCCGGTGATGGCCAGCAGTTTCACCGTGTCGAATCCCAACCGAACAATGATGTCCTTGATGGATGAAATTTCTTTCATGTGCCCGAAGTACGAGGAATTGGCCATGCGCAGCATGTTGGCGGTGAGACTTGGGTCCTGCTCGATCTTTTTGGCCAGTTTTGTGACGTCGCAGTCCTGATTGTGGGCGATGTTCAGTACGTCAAGGGCGAGGTCCGGCCGAGGAATGAGGTTTTCAATGGCGGTAATATATTTTTTTTCAATCTTCATGGGCTGGCCCTCGATTCAGCAATTTTTTGCGCTGTGCTGATTATACTGCAAATGGGATCGGTTTCGAATTGGAAAATTACCTGTCTTCTTTGGTGGATGGTTTATACCTGAATCCGTGAAATTTTTGCAGTAAAAATCGTCTGTATAATAAAATAACATGTTGAAATTTAACAAAAAACATTGCAATATTCGCCT